>JBCBDK010000005.1:13627-24375 GCA_038529675.1 Actinomycetota bacterium | reverse complement strand
CCCGCATCGCCCGAGCCGGTCGCGTCGAGGTCGGCGAGCAGCGTTCTGGGGTGGACGGTGCCCCACTTCAGGTCGGGCGAGAGCTGACTCGTGCCAGCGAGTGCGGGCCGGTCCCGGAGCTCGTCGTAGGCGTCGACTCGCGAGCGCAGGGTGCCGTCCGCCGCCCCCGGCGTGTCGAGGAACGTGGTCCAACGATCGAGGGCGGCGGCCTCGCCGGCAGGCGGGAGCGCGCAGCCCGGCTCGGGGCGGTCGGCCAGCGGCTCGGTGTCGATGCCGGGCGAACCGGCGCCGAGCCAGCGGATCTCGGCGCCGGGTTCGGGGTACGGATCCTCCCAGCCGGAGCGGCGCCACCGCTTCGAGAACGGCGTGAACACGGCGTAGGGCGTGCCGTCGTCCTTGCGCACACCGCCCGGAGCGACGGCGTACGGGGTGCCGACACCCCGGAGGTGCCGGTCCGACGCCCGCAGCCGCTCGGCCACGACCGCGTCCCGACGGCGGCCGTACGGTGCGTAGTCGCGGGTCACGAACACCGCGTCGGCACCGAGCTCGTCGGCCAGCGCCGGAACGACCTCGACCGGATCGCCGCGCCGGATGACGAGGCCGACTCCGGCCAGCGCCCGCAGCGAGTCATCAAGCGATCGCAGGCAATCGTGGAGGAACGCGAGTCGCGGACCGCCTGCGGTCGCAAACGCGGGGTCCATCACGAACACCGGCACGACCTCGGCACCATCGGCGCCGGCTGCGAGCAGCGCCGGGTGGTCAGCGAGTCGAAGGTCCCGCCGGAACCACAGCAGATGTCGTGCCACGGTCGCCAGTCTCGCCGCCGTCCGCCGCCGACGTCGGTTCCTGCTCGGATCGACGGGTGCGGCGGTCGTCGGCGAGGCACAGCGCTCCGAGGGCGACGATCGCGAAGAACGCGGAGCCGGCCATGAACGGGATCGAGACGAACCCGAACTCGTCGACCCACTGCTGGGTGCACGGAGCGAACAGGTTGCAGGCAGAGCCCTGATCCGGGAACAACTGGAGCTGGAAGTGATAGATCGCGATGCCGAGTCCGATCCCGGCGATCGGCACCGCGGTGTACATCGCGCCCCGGTCGCCGCGGATCGCGGCGATGCCGAGCACGAACACCAGCGGATACATCGCGATCCGCTGATACCAGCAGTAGTCGCACGGGACGAAGTCGGCCACCTCGGAGTAGTAGAGGCTGCCGGCCGTCGCCCCGGCGGCCAGCGCAGTGCCGATGCGAAGCGGGTGGGCCCGGACGAGCACGCCGAGCGGGCCGAGTGGCGACAGCACCGCTGGTCGGAAGGCGCCGACCAGTGCGATCACGCCGATGCCGATCGCGACGAATGCCGCGAGGGCCGCCAGCGTCGAGAAGGTGTCGGTACTCACGGCCACCACGGTATTCGTGCCGCTGCAGCGGAGGCAGGGCACGACGTCCCGGTCGCGTGCGGTGGTGGCCGCACACCGGCGGTGGCCGGCGCACGGGCCGACCCAGACTGACTCAGTCGAGCTTGAGGGCGTTGATGAAGACGTCGCCGGGCACCTCGACCCGACCGATCGCCTTCATCTTCTTCTTGCCTTCCTTCTGCTTCTCGAGCAGCTTGCGCTTGCGGCTGATGTCGCCGCCGTAGCACTTGGCGGTGACGTCTTTGCGCTTCGCCTTGACCGTTTCGCGGGCGATGATCTTGCCGCCGATCGCCGCCTGGATCGGCACGTCGAACATCTGGCGCGGGATGAGTTCCTTGAGCTTCTCGCACATCCGGTTGCCGTAGGCGTATGCGCTGTCACGGTGGACGATCGTGGAGAACGCGTCCGCCGGAATCGAGTTGAGCAGCAGATCGACCTTGACGAGATTGCTCGGGCGATAGCCGGCGAGTTCGTAGTCGAGGCTCGCGTAGCCCTTGGACCGCGACTTCATCTGGTCGAAGAAGTCGACCACGACCTCGGCGAGCGGGAGTTCGTACACGAGCTCGACCCGCTCGGGGCTCAGGTACTCCATCTTCTTCATCTCGCCGCGCCGGGTCTGGCAGAGGTCCATCAGCGTGCCGGTGTAGTCGGTGGGTGTGATGATCGAGAGCTTGAAGTAGGGCTCCTCGATCGTGTCGAGCTTCTGCGCTTCGGGCAGCTCGGCCGGATTGTCGACGACGTCCTTGGTCCCGTCGGTGCGGGTGACGAGGTACTCGACCGACGGCGCTGTTGCGATGAGCGCGAGGCCGAACTCACGCTCGAGGCGCTCCTTCACGATCTCCATGTGCAGGAGCCCCAGGAATCCACACCGGAAGCCGAACCCGAGCGCACCGGACGACTCCGGGGTGTAGGTGATCGAGGCGTCGTTGAGCTTCAGCTTCTCGAGCGACTCGCGCAGGTGCTCGAAGTCGTCGCCGTCGATCGGGAACAACCCGGAGAACACCATCGGCTTCGGGTCCTGGTAGCCGGGGAGCGCCTCGGACGAACCGCGGGTGACGGTCGTGATGGTCTCGCCCGAGCGGGCGTCGCCGACGTCCTTGATCCCGGCGATCAGATAGCCGACCTCGCCGGGACCGAGCTCGGGCAAGGGCGTCGGCTCCGGCTGACGGGCCCCGATCTCGAGTGCCTCGTGGTCGGCACCGGCCTGGATGAAGTGCAGCTTCTCGTTGGCACCGAGCTTGCCGTTGACGATGCGGATCGACGAAACGACGCCGCGGTACTGATCGAACTGCGAGTCGAAGATCAGCCCCTGGAGCGGTGCGTCGGCGTCGCCCACGGGGGCCGGGATTCGCTCGATGATCGCGTCGAGCAGGTCGTCGACGCCGACGCCGGTCTTGGCAGACATCGGGATGATCTCGTCCCTGGGGATCCCCAGCACCGTCTCGATCTCGCCTGCGTAACGATCGACGTCGGCGGCGGGCAGATCGATCTTGTTCAGCGCAGCCACGATCTCGAGGTCGTGTTCGAGCGCCAGATAGCAGTTCGCGAGCGTCTGGGCCTCGATCCCCTGTGCAGCGTCGACGACGAGCACGACGCCCTCGCACGCCGCGAGCGAGCGGCTGACCTCGTAGCCGAAGTCGACGTGGCCGGGGGTGTCGATCAGATGGAAGACGTGGTCCTTCCACGTGACGCGCACGTTCTGGGCCTTGATCGTGATGCCGCGCTCGCGCTCGAGGTCCATCGAGTCGAGGTACTGCTGCTTCATGTCGCGGGCCTCGACGGCGCCGGTGATCTCGAGGATGCGGTCCGAGACGTGGACTTCCCGTGATCGATGTGAGCGATGATCGAGAAGTTGCGGATGCGAGCCAGATCCATGACAGCGCTCACGCTATCGGCGCCCGGTTGAGCGCTCCCCACGGTGCGCTGTTGGCCTCCGACAGGCCTGCCGCTAGCGTGTCACGGCTGTTCCGGGCAGTGGTTGCCCGGCGAACCAGGACGACCCCGGGGCCGCCCCTCCGAGACGAACGAGACACACGAGGCAGACGAGACAAATGGCCAACATCAAGAGTCAGAAGAAGCGCATCCTCACGAACGCGAAGGCCGAGGCACGTAACAAGGCGGTCAAGGCCGAGCTGCGCACCCGCGTCAAGCTCGCCACCGCGGACGGCGCCGACGAGGAGACCGTTCGCATGGCGGTCAAGCGGATCGACATGGCTGCCGCCAAGGGCATCCTGCACAAGAACGCTGCGGCGCGGAAGAAGAGCCGCCTCATGTCCCGCGTCAACGCGAACCAGTCCTGATCACGATCTGAGCGGCGCGAGCCGCTCGGCGATTCACACGGCGTCCCGGCCCCCGGCCGAGGCGCCGTGTCGTCGTTTTCGACCGCGTTCGAGTCCGAGAACGATCGGGGTCAGAGTCACACCGTTCTGCCGAGAACAGTTGGGGTCAGAGTCGAACCGTTCTGCCGAGAACGACTGGGGTCTGACCCCGAACGTTCTGCCGAGCACAGTTGGGGTCTGACCCCAAACGTTCTGCCGAGAACAGTTGGGGTCTGACCCCGAACGTTCTCAGCGGAGCTTGCTCAGGCGGGCGACGAGCACTTCCATCAGCAGCTCGGCGTCGAGATCAGTACCGCCACGAAGGTCGACATCGGCCTGCGCGATCAGCTCGATGGCCCGTTTCGTGCCGGCCGAGCCGAGCCGGCGGTAGTTCTGCAGCGCCTTCTTCGCCGGAAACGGCGACTTGATACCGGTCGCTGCCATCGCGTCCTGTTCGGATCGGGCGTCGGCGCCGTCGAGCTTGGCGAGCGACGCGTAGGTGCTATGCAGCGTCGACATGATCTGCAACGGATGACGGCCGCCGCCGTGTGTCATGCGCCCGAGCAGCCGCAGCGCGGTGGTCGTGTCGCCGGCGAGGATCGCGTCGGTGAAGTCCCACGGCGGCACCCCGCCGGCCTCGCCGAGGAACGGCTCGATCTCCGAGACACCGAGCTTCGAACCGGCGCCGTACGCGCCGACGAGCGTGCCGAGCACACCGTCCAAGCGCCCCGGATCTTCTCCCAGCCAGTCGATCAGTAGCTGCATCGCAAGCCCGTCGAGCTTGAGCCCCGCAGCGCTGATCTGCTCGCGCACCCAGCTGGCACGATCGCCGGCCTTCTTGGGTGGCGCAGTGGCCGTGACGGTCCCGAACTTCTTGATCGCATCGACGAGCTTCTTGGAGATCCGACCGTCGCCGCCCTCGGCCAACACGAGGTCGGACGAGTCGAGCGGCTGTTCGACATAGGCCAGCAGCGGTGTCAGATCGTCGGCGTTGAACCGGCTCACATCGCGGGCGACCACGACCCGCTTGTCGCTGAGGAACGGCGGCGTCTGCGCCGCGTCGACGACGAGCCGGAGTTCGTACTCGGCTCCGTCGAACTCGTCGACCATCATCGACCGCTCGCCGTCACCGACCAGCTCGGACACGAGGTCCGCGACCGCGGTGCGCAGCAGGGATTCGTCGTCACCGGTCAGCAGGTGGATCGCCATGGGAGGCACAGTCTGGCGGCTGCGGGCGCCTCCGATGCACCCGCCACAGAAGGATGAGCGTGGCGAACACCACGACCACCCAACCGATCATCTGCGCAGGGGGGTCGGGTTCGAGTCGCGCACCGAGCACGGCCACGGTGTCGACCCACCGGACACCCAGCCGCGCCGGGAGCATGACCAGCGGGGCGATGCCCGGGATCCAACCGGCCAGGAGGCCGGCGGGCAGACCGTAGAGCATCACGGCACCGGCGACCGGCACCGCGAGCAGGTTCGCCGGGATGCTGACCAACGGCAGGCGTCCGAACACCAACACGCTCGGGACGATCACGCCGAGTTGGGCGCCGAGGGTGACCCCGAGCGGCAGCGCGAACAGTCCGGTGCGATCGAGCCGGGAGAACCGCTCCGCGAGCCACGGCCCGATCGCGCTCACGCCGAAGGTCGCCCCCACCGAGAGCCAGAACCCGATCGACCAGACCAGCAGCGGGTCGACCAGCACGAGGCCGAGAACAGCCACGCCGAGGATGCGCACCGGACCGCGGTCGCGCCCCAACACGTACGCGGTCGCGGACAATCCGGCCATCACACCGGCTCGCACGATCGACGGCTCGAACCGGGTGAGCACGACGAACCACGCGATCAGCCCGATCGACGCCGCCCACCTCGGCCACGGCCGGATCCGCCGCAGCAACGGACCGCTCGCCGCCAGGAGAAACGAGACGTTCTGCCCGGAGACCGCGGTCAGGTGCGACAGACCGCTGCGACGGAAGCGCTCGATCATCTCGCGCGGTTGATCGCGATCGTCGCCGACGACGAGGCCGCGGAACAGGGCACCGTCGTTGCCGGGGAGGTGGTCGCCTGCACGCTCGATCGCCGCCCGCACCCGGTTGGCGGCACGCGCCGTGGCACCACCGGCCCGGCGGTCGGTCGACCAGTTCATGCGGAACTCACCGACGACGTGCTGCCAGCCGACCCGCCCGGCACGGTCGGCACCGAGCGTGATCCGCAGGCCCGAGACGGCCACCCACTCCCCCGCCCGCCAGGTAGCGACACGATGACGCTCGCCGTACCGACGCGACCACACCTCGAAGCGCTCACCGTCGATCTCCACGATCAGTCGGGTGCTCGCGCCGAGCGGCTGCGGGTCGTCGACGACTCGCACCCAACCCTCGTACGGGCCGAGGTGGTCGGGTGAGAGCGCCGACCAGGACTCGGCCCCACGCCACGAACCGACGAGCGCGAGCAGCACGCACACGAGCACCACACCGGGACCCAGCCGACGGTCGGCACCGCCGCCACGGCGGCCGGGCCCGTCGCCTCCGACGCGGCGCCGGCCGCCTCGAACCCACGCCACGGCGCCGACGGCGGCCCCGAGGAGCGCCGCATGGCCGTACGCCCCGAGTGATCGAACGCCGAGGGCCGTCGCCACAGCGGCTGCCAGCACGACGACCGTGGTCGATGGGTGCGCCGACCCGGGCTCGCCGTCGCCGTAGTCTGAACCGGTGACGTCGCCGTCCAACGCCACCATCGCGGAGTACCACCTCACCGAGGGCCCCCGTTGGTATCGCACCCGCATCCGCGTCTGGGGCACGCTCCTCGGCCTCGTGATCCCGGGCGTGCTCGGCGGGATCGCCTACGGCTCGCTCCATTTGTCGGACGCGAGTTGGAGTGGCCCGACGGGGCTGATCGGGGGCTACTTCGCTGCGCCCACCCTGCTCGGAGTCGGCGCACCGTTCGGTGATCGGGGCCTGTACCCCCTCGCGGTGATCGCAGCCGCGCTGCTGTGGATGGCGGTCGGCTTCCTCGCCGGGCGCCGCGCCACACGGAACCCGATGGCCACGTTCGCCGACTACTGGCGCCACTACCTCTGGATGCTGTTCGGCATCTGGGCCGGTGTGGCGGCCGCACTGGCCGTCGCAACCGTTCGCATCGGGAGCGGCATCCTCGACTGGTGACCCGGTCGCCCGCGACCGACACGGGCCCGACCGGCAGCGGTTCGATCACGTCGTGACCAGGTCGCGGAGTGCGGCGAGCTTGGCCGGTCCGATCCCCGGCACCCGTTCGAGGTCGTCGACCGATGCGAACGGACCGTTGCGATCGCGTTCGGTGACGATCGCCGCCGCCGTGGCCGGCCCGACACCGGGGAGGTCGTCGAGCTGCGGCTCGGTCGCGACGTTCACGTCGATCGGACCCGCTGGACCGTCGTCGGAGTTCACCTCGGAACGGTGCGCGACGGCGTCGGCGCGGAGGGCGGGTTCGACCTCCTCACCCTCGACGGGGACGTGGATCCGCATGCCGTCGGCGAGTGGGGCGGCCAGATTCAGCTCGTGCGGCCGGCCGAGCCTCGTTGCGCCGCCGGCACGGTCGACGGCGTCGGCGATCCGGGAACCCGGTCCGAATTCGTAGACCCCGGGTCGTTCGACTGCACCGGCGACGTGCACGACGACTCGTGCGTCGGCGTGGGCGTCCTGACCGCCGCCGACACCGGCGGCATCGACCAGCTCGTCGGATGTCGCGGTGCCGGCCGCTGCCGAGCTCGTGGCTGGCGACGTGGTCGTGGTCGTGTCACCCGGTGCAGCAGCGGCTGCTCGAGGCAACGCAGCCTCGGGCGGCGGCGTCGGCGAGCGAACGAGCCACCACGTGCCGAGGCAGACCACCACCACGGCCACCGCTGAGGTGATGAGGCGCGAGAGGCCGAACCATTCGACCCACTCGCGAGCTCGGTCCGAGAGCGGGCGCGGCGGTTCGGGTCGACGGACGGGGTCGTCCACATGACGCTCCTGACGGGCGAGACACGGGAGGGAGTCGGCGAGATCGACGCTAGCGGCGAGCCCTGCGTCGAACGGCGTGGTCGGGGCGCGGCCCGGATGACGCCCGTCAGTAGAGCTGCGCGGTCAGCTTCCGGCGCCAACCGCCGGTGCGAGGATCGTCGGCGCCCATCAACTCGAGGATGTCGAGGAACTGCTGACGCGCCTCGTCGTCGGTCTTCACCGTCGGCAGCAACGATGCGAGCGTTGCATCGTGGTCGTCGTCGGGCACACCACCCGAGCGTGCCGTCGCAGCGATTCGGCGGGTTCGGTCGGAGTCGGGGATCCGCCCGAGCAGCTCCAGCGCGTCGTCGCCACGGCGGTCGGCGACGAGCAGCTCGGCGAGCTTGACGATGACGTCCTCGTTCGACGGCTCCATGCCGAGCGCGATCCGCAGGCTCCCCTCGTCACCGGCGGCGAGCAACTCGGCGACCGCCTGCTCCTCTTGGCTCGGGAGCAGCTTGTCGACGAACTCCTGGACCGCCGACTCCGGGTAGGCGCCCATGAAGCCGTCGACCACGCCGCCGTCCTTCATCGCGTACACGGCGGGAATCGACTGGACCTTGAACGCCTGCGCCACCGCGGGGTTGGCGTCGACGTCGACCTTGGCGAGCACGACCTGGCCGCCGGTGTCGCCGATGACCTTCTCGAGGATCGGGCCGAGCGTCTTGCACGGACCACACCACTCGGCCCAGAGGTCGATGACGACCGGAACGTCCTTCGACTTGTCGAGGACCTCGGTCTGGAACGTGGCATCGGTGACGTCGACGACGGTCATGCCGAGCACGCTATCCCGATGCATCGGCCGGTCTGCATGGCGGCAACCCGCGAGTACGGCACCGCTTGCGGAACAGGACCCGGGCCGGGTGCAGCCTGCCGCGATCGGTACCCTCGGCCTCGTGAGCGGAGGCGACAGCGTCGAGCCCGACGACGCGAACACGGTCGATCCCGACGGGGACGGCGGCTCGGCGCGCCGTGCGTTCGACCTCGCCCACGGTGTCGAGCGACTGGTCGACGATCCGGATGTCCACGAGCCGATCCTCGTCGTTCAGCTCGACGGATGGATCGACGCAGCAGAAGCCGCGCACGGCGCCGCCGACGCGCTCGACGAAGCCTGTCAGGCGTCGCCGATCGTGCGCTTCGACGACGACACCTACGTCGACTACCGCGCCCGACGCCCGACGCTCGAGCTGCGCGACGGCATCAGCACGAATCTCGTGTGGGCGACGATCGAGCTGCGTGCCGGCCGCACCCCGGATGGACGCGACGTCCTGCTCCTGCGCGGCCCGGAGCCCGATACGGCGTGGCACCGCTTCGGTCGAGCGATCGCGTCGCTGGCGACCGAACTCGGTGTCGTGCAGATGATCGGCTTCGGGGCGTACCCGTTCGCGGCACCGCACACCCGACGTTCGCTCCTGTCGGTCTCGTCGCCGTCGACCGACTCGCTGGCAAGCGTGCCGTTCCTGCGGAGTTCGGTCGACGTGCCGGCGGGTGCCGAGGCAGTGCTCGAACACGCGTTGCACGCTGCCAAGATCCCGACGATCGGGCTGTGGGCGCAGGTACCGCACTACGCGGCGGGCAACGGGTATCCGGCCGCATCGATGGCACTGCTCGACGGACTGGGCGAGGTCGTCGGCCTCCGCGTCGACACGGCCGGGCTCACCGGCGAGGCCGAGGCGACGCGCGCCCGCCTCGATCACAAGCTCGCGGACACCCCCGAGCTGGCGGCCTTGCTGTCGAATCTCGAGGAGATGTACGACCGGGCCGAGGCCGAGCAGACCGCTGCGTCGGGCGGCGACGACCCCGAGCTGGAGATGCGCAGCGGCGACGAACTCGCCGCCGAGATCCAACGCTTCCTGCGCGATCAGGACTGACCACCGCCCGGTCGACGGACGCAGCGACCGAGCCACCGCATGGTTGCAGGGTGCAAGCGACGTCGGAATATGGTCGGCGCATGAAGATCGACGGCAACATCGGACTCGACCTCAACAACGTCGCCGAGAAGGCGAAGGAGGTCGAAGCGCAGGGCTATGCGGGAGCGTGGACCGCCGAGACCGCACACGACCCGTTCCTCCCCCTGCTCCTCGCCGCCGAACACACCGAGCAGCTCGAACTCGGCACGTCGATCGCCGTGGCGTTCGCCCGGTCCCCGATGACGCTCGCCAACACGGCGTGGGACCTCCAGGCGTACTCGAAGGGCCGCTTCGTCCTCGGCCTCGGCAGTCAGATCAAGCCGCACATCACGAAGCGGTTCTCCATGGAGTGGTCCAAGCCGGCCGCTCGGATGCGCGAGTTCGTCCTGGCGATGCGTGCGATCTGGAACACGTGGCAGACCGGCGAGAAGCTCGAGTTCCGCGGCGAGTTCTACACGCACACCCTGATGACACCGTTCTTCACGCCCGATGCCGCAGAGCTGGAGGGATTCGGCCCGCCGAAGGTCTTCCTCGCCGGGGTCGGCGAGCTGATGACCGAGGTCGCCGGAGAGGTGTGCGACGGGTTCCTGTGCCACGGCTTCACCACCGAGAAGTACCTACGCGAGGTCACACTGCCGGCGCTTCGCCGCGGTCGGGAGAAGGCGGGCAAGACGATGGAGGGGTTCGAGATCGTCGGCCCGTCGTTCGTGGTCACCGGCAACGACGACGCCGAGATGGAACAAGCTGCCGCGGGCACCCGCCAGCAGATCGCGTTCTACGGGTCGACGCCGGCGTACCGCAACGTGCTCGAGATCCACGGCTGGGGCCATCTGCAGGACGAACTCAACGCACTGTCGAAGCAGGGCGAGTGGGTGAAGATGGGCGAGCTGATCGACGACGAGATCCTCAACACGTTCGCCGTCGTCGGTGAACCCGAGCAGATCGCCCCGGAGTTGAGCCAGCGCTACGGCGACGTGATCCAGCGCCTCAGCTTCTACGCCCCGTACGCCAGCGACCCCGACCGCTGGGCCAACGTGATGGCGGCCCTCCAGGCCGCCTGAACCACCAACACGTCGATGGCGGCCCTCCAG
>JBCBDK010000005.1:0-13527 GCA_038529675.1 Actinomycetota bacterium | reverse complement strand
GATGGCGGCCCTCCAGGCCGCCTGAACCACCAACACGTCGATGGCGGCCCTCCAGCCCGCCACGGTTGGTCAGCGGCGGCTGGTGAGTTCGGCGACGCCGAGTGCTCCGATCGCGCCGGCGCGTGCCTCCAGCACCTCGGCCGGCATGCGCGCGCCGGTCGAGTCGGCGAGGCGAGTCATCATCTCGAAGTTGGCGGCGACGGCGGAAGCGTCCACCATGAACGCGGTGTCGGTCGCATCGACCACGGCTGCTCGCGCGGCGGCGAGTTCGTCGTCGTCCGACCCGGCGCATGCAGACGCGAACCGCCAGAGCACCGTGGAGTGCTCGCCGGCGAGATGGCGACCGGATTCGACCGAGGTGAGGTCGACGGTGTCGCCTGCGTGGTCGCCGCTCCAACTGAGCATGCTGCCGTGCGCGGTCGTTCAATAGAAGCACTCGCGGAGTTGCGCGACGCGGGCGGCGACCAGCTCGGCCTCGGGTCGGGTGAGTCCGTCGGGTCGGCGCATCCAATCGGGTTGGCCCATCTCGTCTTCGGGGATGTATTGCGCCCGAGCGAGCGTCCACGTCGTGCGCATCGCGCCGGGGACGGCCGAGTACGCCTGCACGACCGCTGCGGTCTGGTCGGCGGGGGCGGCTACGGGCACCCAGTTCAGCTCCGCGGCCACGACGTCGTCCGGGCGCTCGCCGGTCGGTTCGCCGGCGGTCGGTTCCGGGAACGGGGGTGGAACGGTCCCGGCAGCGCGGTGGAAGCTCACGACCGCGGCAACGGCCGATACGACGCTGCACAGCTCGACGTATCGGAGTTCGCCGATCTCGTCGGCCACCGAGCGGTAGACCGTCTCGGTCATGGTGCCGGCGTGGCGGGCGATCCGGTAGGCGGCGTCGGCGGCGACCGCCGGCACGGCGGCCGGATCCAGCCGATCGGTTGAGCTCACGCCGACCCAGGGCGGCAGCGGCTCCGGGTCAGCGATTGCCAGACGAGCGATCGAGGCGAGCTCGAGTCGTTCGTCGGCGGTCCACCAGGAGCCTGGCCGGGCGAGGTCGTTCCACGCCGCCTGCTGTGCCGACAGCAGGTCCTTGCGCACGTCGGCCTCCACGCCCCGACGGTAGCGCAGCCGCCGACCCCGCTCGCTCAGCCGACGTCGAGGTCGATGGTGCCCGACACGCGATGGTGCACCTCACCGCCCACCCACACGTCGTCGCCGACTCGCTCGATGTGGACGCGTCCGGATCGCCCGATCGCCGTGCCCTGTGCGGCGACGTACGAGTCAGGCAAGCGGCCGTCCCCGATGAGCCACTGCGCCACCGACGCGTTGAGGCTGCCGGTCACCGGGTCCTCCCGGACCTGACCCGAGGCATCGGCGAAGAGGCCGCGGACCTCGACGGCGCACGGTGCTCCAGCGGGATGCGGCCCGACGAGCCCCACGTCGAACCCTTCACAGCGGCCCGACGGCACGTCGACCGACAGCACGGCGTCAGCTGACTCGAGCAGGATCCCCATCCAGCCCGGCCCGTTGTCGATCCACGACGCGGCGACGACGTCGTCCCGAGCGAGGCCGAGTTGGCGAAGCCGAAGATCGAGGTCGGCGTCGTCGATCGGTCCGAACCGGGTCATCGGCGGTGCGGCGAACGCCACCCGGCCATCGCCGCTGCGGATCGACACGAGGCCGGCACCGCACTCCTGCACGATTCGGTCCTCCGACGACGGCGTGCCGCCCGCCGCGAGCCACGCCGCCGCCGTCCCCAACGTCGGATGGCCGGCGAACGGCAGTTCCCGCCCCGGGCAGAAGATGCGGACCCGGTAGTCGGCCGTGTCGTCGCTCGGCGGCAGGAGGAACGTGGTCTCGGAGAGGTTCGTCCACGAGGTGATGCGATGCATCACGTCGTCGCCGACGTCGGTCGCATCGTGCACCACGGCGAGCGGGTTGCCGGAGAACGGACTCGACGCGAACACGTCGACCTGGTCGAATCGGAGCATTCCCGGACGGTACCGCGGTCGTCGCCCGCCGTGACCGGACCGAGCGGGCCGGGCGGCTGATCGAATCCGAGGAGCACACGGCAGGCCCGCCGAAGGCGGACTATCGTCCCGCCCAGCACGTCGCACCTGCTCACACGTGCTGCCGCACGAAACCACGTTCAGATGACGGATATCGCAGATCTCGAAGACCTCCTCTCCACGACATCGATCGGTGTCCGCGCCGACCTCAACCTGCCCGGAGGTGTCGACGTTCGGGTTTCGCTCGGGCACCTGACCGCCGACCAAGCGGCTGCTCTGGAGCACCACGCAGCGAGCGGTGGCGCGGTCCTCGTCGTGCCCGAGCCGGGCGACGAGCATGCGACTGCGCTCGTCGGCGCCGAGGTTCGCGACGTCCTGCCGCGCACCGAGTGGTTCGTCACGCTCGCCGATCGGCCCGAGGCCGTCCGCCTCGACGGGGAGGTCCCGATCACCACCGGTCTCCGCACGCTCGAACCGGTCGACGACCGCGTCGAGGT
The DNA here is from genome assembly GCA_038529675.1 of Actinomycetota bacterium. GTDB lineage: Bacteria > Actinomycetota > Acidimicrobiia > Acidimicrobiales > Ilumatobacteraceae > Ilumatobacter_A. The sequence continues at coordinate 11,033 of JBCBDK010000005.1, read as the reverse complement.
GGCAGCGACGACGAGCGTCCGGTTCGACCATCGGCCGACGATGACCACACGTCGGGTGGGCCCGGGCGTCGTGCTGGCGGTCGGCACCGCCGACGCGGTCGCCCTGATCGAGCACCGGACCCTCGGCCACTTCGTCCGTCGGCTGCTCCGGCCCGACTTCGGCGCGTCCACCACCACCCTCGGCGTCGCCGTCGTCGGCTACGGGCCGTTCGGCGGCATGGGCTACCTGCACGGACTCGCTGCGACCGAGACCGACGGGCTCGCGCTCGTCGCCGCCGCCGACTCCGTCAGCGCTCGGCTCGACGCTGCGCGCAACGACTTCGCCGAGCTCCGGGCACACGAATCGGCCGAGTCGCTCGCCGCCGACGACGGTGTCGATGTTGCGATCATCGCGACGCCGCCGGTCCACCATGCCGAGATCGCGTTGCAACTGCTCCGGGCGGGCAAGCACGTCGTCGTGGAGAAGCCGATGTGCCTGACCGTCGCTGACGCGGACACGCTGATCGAGACCGCGAACGCCGTCGGACGCACGATCACGGTGCACCAGAGCCGGCGTTGGGACACCGACTGGTTGGCGATACGCCGGCTGATCGGTCGCGGCGATCTCGGCGACGTGTTCAACATCGAGACCTTCGTCGGTGGCTTCGAACACCCCTGCCGGGCCTGGCACTCCGAGGACTCCGTCTCCGGTGGTGCCGTGTACGACTGGGGATCGCACCACATCGACTGGATCATCCAGGCGTACGGTGCGGCGCCGGCGAAGGTCCTGTGCTCCGCCCACACCCGCGTGTGGCACGACACGACCAACGTCGACCAGCTGTCGGTGTGGATGCAGTGGGCCGACGGCCGCGAAGCCACGTTCCGACAGAGCGACGTGTGCGCGATTCGGCGGCCGAAGTTCCACATCGAAGGCACGATCGGCACGCTGCAGGGGCACTACGTACCGGTCCGCCGTGACGAGATCGTTCCAGGGCGGGGGTTTCAGGCCGACGTGTCGCACCACGCCGAGCGCCCGGTCGACCTCACGCTCGCCCGGTACGACGAGGACCACGGCCTCATCGAGTCGCACATCGCACCGGCGCCGCATCCGGGTTGGGGATTCCACCGGAACCTTGCCGATCATCTGCTGCTCGGCGAACCGCTCGCCGTCCGACCCGAGCAGTCCCGCGAGGTGGTGTCGGTCCTCGAGGCGGCACACCGCTCGGGCGCCGAGGGTGGCAGCCTCATCGAACTGGGCTGACGCAGCTCAACGACTCCGACCCGGCCGATCGTCATCGACGCAGCACCGCCACCTCCTCCGATGGACAGCGTGTCAGGACCCGACCAGGACGCCAGCAGCGGTACGAGCGTCGGTATCGGCGTGCTCGGCGGCGGATCGTTCGTCGCCCGCCGAGCGGTGCTCCCGGCGATCGACGCAGCTCATGGCGCGCACCTCGTGGCGATCTCCTCGCGCTCCGGGTCGGTCGCCGCACCCTGGGCGGATCGCTCGGTGCCCGACTACACCGACGTGCTCGCACACCCCGAGGTGGACGCCGTCTACCTCCCGCTGCCGAACGGACTGCACGAGGAGTGGACGATCAAGGCGGCGATCGCGGGCAAGCACGTCCTCTGCGAGAAGCCGCTCGCCCCGACCTGCGAGGCGGCGGTCCGCATGGCCGACGCGTGCCGAGCTCACGGCGTGTTGCTGGCCGAGGCCTGGATGACACCGTTCGACCTGCGTTGGCAGCGCATCCTCGCCGACGTCGAGTCCGGTGTGATCGGCGAGGTCGACCGCGTCGACGCCCGGTTCACCTTCACGATCGTGGCGGACGGCGCCGACAACTACCGCTGGATCCCCGAGCAGGGCGGCGGCGCGCTCCTCGACGTCGGGATCTACACGCTGGGCCTGCCAACCGCGTTGTGGGGTACCGACGTCGAGCAGGTCATCGTCCGCGACCGGATCAGCGCCGAGAGCGGCGTCGACGCTCGCACCGACGCCGAACTGGTGTGGCCCGACGGTCGACGGGCCCACATCGTCTGCTCGTTCGTCGACGACGAGGTCCAGCGGGTCTCCGTCGCCGGATCGGGTGGCGCGGTCACCGCGAACGGCGATGCGTTCACCGGCGGCGCGGCGGCGCGCGATCACCATGTGGCCACCGGCGAGTCACGCACGGTGAGTGGCCCCGGTGGCGACCCGTATGTCGCGATGGTCGAGGCGTTCGCACGCTCGGTGCGAGGCGACGAGGCATGGCCGCGACCGATCGACGACGCGGTGGCGATGCTGCGGTTGCTCGAGCGGATCGAGCGTGAGCCGGTGACGCCATGAGTGAGCCACAGCCCGCTCACGTCCCCCTTGCGTCGGGCGTCGAACTCCACATGCTCGACTGGCAGCCGAGCGCCGGAGCCGGCGCGGACGCGACGCCGTGGGTCCTTACGCACGGGCTCGCGTCCAACGCCCGGCTCTGGGACGGCGTCGCCCGGCGACTCGCGGCGGCCGGCCACCGCGTGATCACGGTCGACCAGCGCGGCCACGGCAGATCCTCCAAGCCCGACGGACCGTACGACGTCGCCACCTGCGCCGACGACCTCGCTGCGCTCGTGGCCGAACTCGGCCTCACCGGTGACGATCGCCCAGCGGTCGCCGGACAGTCGTGGGGCGGCAACGTCGTGCTCGAACTCGGCCACCGCCATCCCGACGTCGTGCGGCAGGTCACGTGTGTGGACGGCGGTTTCATCGATCTGCAGGGCCGATTCCCGGTGTGGGAGGACTGCGAGCAGGCGCTCGCGCCGCCGAAGCTCGCCGGCACGCCACTCGAGACGATGCGCGGCTGGCTCGAGCGTTCAGCGGCCGACTGGCCCGAGGAGGGTCGCGCGGGCACGATGGCGAACTTCGAGGTCCGCGACGACGGCACCATCGCGCCGTGGCTGACCTACGAGCGACATCTGATGGTCCTCCGTGGCCTCTGGGAACATCGGCCGTCCACCCGCTACCCGTCCATGCAGGTTCCGGTGCTGCTCGTGGCCGCCGACACCGGCGACGTCGCCTGGACCGACTCGAAGCGCGACGCGGTCGATCACGCAGCGTCGTCCCTGCCGGTCGGACGGGCACACTGGTTCCGACCCGCCCACCACGACGTGCACGCGCAACAACCCGACGCCGTCACCGAACTCCTCCGTGCTGCGGTCACCGACCCCGACTTCTACGACACCACCTCATGAACGAACCCCGATCACGCCGTCCCCGCCTGCTCGCCATCATGGGCTCGGGCGAGACGGCACCCACGATGAAGGCGCCGCACCGGTCGATCTTCGAACGCCTCGCCGGTACCGGTACGGCCGTCAACGCCGTCATGCTCGACACACCGTTCGGCTTCCAGGAGAACGCACCGATCCTGGCCCAGCAGACCGTCAAGTACTTCTCCGACTCGGTCGGGCGTGACGTGGCCGTCGCCGGCATCGGCCGAACCGACACGGGCGACGTCGCTGCGGTCGAGGCAGCGATCAGCCGGGTCCGTGATGCCGACTGGGTGTTCGCCGGGCCGGGCAGCCCCACGTTCGCACTCGACCAGTGGCGTGGTTCCGGGCTCCCCGCGGTGCTCGGCGAGAAGCTTCGCCCCGACGGCCCGGGCGGTGCGCTCGTCTTCTCCTCCGCCGCCGCGCTGACGCTCGGCGTGTCGACCGTTCCCGTGTACGAGGTGTACAAGGTCGGGATGGATCCGTGGTGGGAACCCGGCCTGGATCTGCTCGCCGAGATCGGCATCAACGCGGCCGTCATCCCGCACTACGACAACGCCGAGGGCGGGAACCACGACACGCGGTTCTGCTACCTCGGTGAACGACGCCTCCTGCTCCTCGAACCCCGACTCCCGGACGGCGCGTTCGTGCTCGGGGTCGACGAGCACACCGGCATCGTCTTCGATCTCGACGCCGACACCGCCGAGGTGGTCGGCAAGGGTGCGGTCACCTTGCGACGCGATGGCGTCTCGACCCGAATCGAGTCGGGCCGCACCGTGCCGATCGACCTGATCCGCACCGGCGGCGACGTGGACAGCGTTGCGCCGCCGTCTGAGGCGACCGCGGTGCGGGACGAGTCCGGACCCACCGTCACCGACCAGCGCGACGACGCAGATCCGATCTCACTCGCCGCCCGCGCCGACGAACTCGAGGCGGACTTCGCACGGGCGATCGAGGCTCGCGATTCGCACGGGGCGGTCACCGCCGTGCTCACGCTGGTCGCGACGATCGACGAGTGGTCGGCCGACACGCTGCAGTCCGACGAGATGGATCAGGCCCGCCGGGCGCTCCGGTCGATGATCGTCAAGCTCGGCGACGCAGCGACCTCGGGGCTCCGCGACGAACGCGCGGTCCTCGGCCCGGTGGTCGAAGCAGCGCTGGCCGCCCGCCGCGTTGCGCGGGAGGAGAAGGCCTACGCCGTCTCCGACGCGGTGCGAGACGGCCTCGTCGCCGCCGGGATCGAAGTACGTGACACCGCCGACGGCGTCGAGTGGCACGTCGTCTGATCCCCCTCGGTGTCAGACACACGTGGGGATACTCGCCCACAGCCGGCTGTGGAGAACGATCCCCACGTGTGTCTGACACCGAGGGGGATCAGTCAGCGAGCGTGGCCTCGACCGGGATGTTCGAGATCTCGACCGGTGTCGACAGTTGCTCGGGCGTCAGGTGACACTTGATCGAGTGTCCCGGTGACAGCTCGACCATGTCGGGCTCGGTCACATCGCACAGCCCCTTCACGAATCGGTGACAACGCGTGTGGAACACGCAGCCCGACGGCGGGTTGGCCGGCGACGGGATCTCACCGCTGAGCGGGATGCGGTTCTCGGCCGAACCGTCGACCGACGGCACCGCCGACAGCAGCGCCTCGGTGTACGGGTGGTTCGGCCCCTCGAACATCACGTCCGTGCCTCCGATCTCCATGATCCGCCCGACGTACATCACCGCGATGCGGTCGGCGAGGTAGCGGACGACACCGATGTCGTGGCTGATGAAGAGGTAACTCGTGCGGTCGTCGCGCTGCAGACCTGCGAGGAGGTTCAGGATCGCCGCCTGCACCGACACGTCGAGTGCTGACGTCGGCTCGTCACACACGACGACGTTCGGATCGCCGGCGAACGCCCGAGCGATCGCGACGCGCTGCTTCAAGCCGCCCGAGAGCTGACGGGGCCGCATGTCCAGATGGCGCTCGGACAGCCGCATCGCCGTGGCCACCTCGACGGCGCGTCGGTCGGCCTCGTCGCCCTTCAGGCCGGTGAGTTTGGTGATCGACCGGGTCAGGATGCGGCGAACGGTCCACGACCGGTTGAGCGCCGAATCGGGGTTTTGGAACACCATTTGGATCGAGCGGATCGACTCCTCGACGCGTTCGGTCGCCTTGGTCTTCATCGCCCGTCCACGCAGGGTGATCTTGCCACCCTGATCGGGCTCGTGAACACCGAGCATCGTCTTCGCGAGGGTCGACTTCCCCGATCCGGACTCGCCGACGAGTCCGAGGGTCTCACCCTCGGCAAATCCGAGTTCGACGCTGACGAGCGCCGGCACGTCGTGCCCGCGCTGGCGGAAGGTCTTCGACACGCCATGCACGCCGATGACCTCCTCGGTACCGACCGGGACCGCATCGACGATCTCGTCGGGTTCGGGAACGTCGTCGATGTGGTCGGGACGGTGGCACCGGGTCCAGTGACCGTCACCGCGCTGCACGATCGGCGGCACCTCGGTCGAGCACTGCTCGGTGGCGATCGGGCACCGCTCGACGTACACACACGTGGGCAGCGAGGTCCCGATCTGGGGCAGGTTCCCCGGGATGGCGAACAGCTCGCGCTCGTTCTTGCGCAATCCATGTCGTGGGATCGAGTTGAGGAGACCCACCGTGTACGGGTGGCTCGGCGCGTCGAACACCGCGTCGACCGTTCCCTCCTCGACGACGCGCCCGGCGTACATGACCCCGACGCGGTCGCACATCGTGCGGATGACGCCGAGGTTGTGAGCGATCAGCAGGATCGCCGAGTTCAGCTCCGATCGAAGTTCGCGGACGAGGTCGAGCACCTCGGCTTCGACGGTGGCGTCCAGGCCGGTGGTCGGCTCGTCGAGCACCAGCAACTTGGGCTCGCACGCGAGCGCCATCGCGATCACGACGCGCTGCAGCATGCCGCCCGACAGCTGGTACGGGTAGCGCTCCATCACGCTCTCGGGCGACGCAATGTGGACACGCTTGAGTGCGTCGAGTGCAGAGTCCATCGCCTCGGACTTCGACTGACCCAGGACCTCGAACGACTCTGCGACCTGGCGACCGATCTTCAGCACCGGGTTCACCGCCTGCACCGGGTCCTGATACACCATCGACGCCTCGTTGGCCCGGAACTCACGAAGCTCCCGACCGGACATCGCAGTCAACTCCTGGCCGCTCGACGTGACATGACCGGAGTCGATGCGGCCGTTGCCGGGGAGGTACCGCAGTGCGGCGTAGGCCGTCGTCGATTTCCCGCAGCCGGACTCACCGACCAGCCCGTACGCCTCTCCCGGCCGCACCTCGAAGGTGACGCCGCGGAGCACGGCTCGTGCCGTACCGCGCACGATGTAGGACATGTGCAGGTCGTCGACCGCCAGTGCGGCGGTGGAGGCGTCGCTGATGACGCCGGTGGCGGTGGATTCGTCGATGCTCATGACTTCAGTGCCTTGTCGATGGAGTCGGCGATCAGGTTGGCCCCGATGACGAGCGAGGCGATCGCCAACGCCGGGAAGATGGACGGCCACCAGATGTCGCGCACGATCTGCTCGAAGTTGCCGCGAACGTCGAGCCCCCAGTCAGCATCGGTGAGATCGCCCGAGACGAAGCCGAGAAAGGCAAGGGTCGTGTAGGTGAAGATCGCGTAGCCGAGTCGAACCGTGGCCTCGACCACGACCAGCCCCGTCACGTTCGGCAAGATCTCGCGAGACACGATGAAGAACCCGGACTCGCCACGCATCTTCGCCGACGTGACGTAGTCGAGTTCGGACTCGGTGATCGCTGCGGACCGGATCGTCCGGGTGATCGCCGGCACGAACAGCACGGCGATCGTCCCGATGATGACGACGCGGCTGCTGCCGAACGTGAACACGACGAGAATCGCCATGAGAATGACGGGGATCGACAGAATCGCCTCGATGATGCGGCTGAAGATCTCGTCGACCCAACCGCGGTAGTAGCCCATCAGCAGCCCGAGCATCGTGCCGACGACGATCGCCAGGGCGGTGGCGACCGGAGCGATCGTGAGGATCGGCCGGGCGCCGTAGATGACCCGGGTGTAGACGTCACGGCCGACGCTGTCGGTCCCGAACCACGCGTCACCCGTCGGGCTCACGCGAGGGCCGGCATCGGAGAACTCCTTCTCCCCGATCGTCGTCAGCAGTTCCGGCAGCAAGGCCGCCAGCACCCAGAATCCGACGATGATGCACCCGACGATGAAACCCGGGCTCCGGAACAGGACGCGTCGCTGCTCCTTGCGAACCTGCTTGCGGGTTGCGGCCTGCGGCTCGGAGGGAGCGGCGACGGCGGGCGTCGTGCTCGCGTCCACGGGATCCTGTTCCACGCTCATGCGTCCTCCCCGATCGCGACGCGCGCTCTCGGATTCATCCAGGCGACCACCAGGTCAGCCGTGAGCGTGGCCAGCATGTAGATGATCGCCACCGTCAACACGCCGGCCCGCAAGACCGGGTAGTCGGCGCGGTCGACGGCTCGAATGATCAGGTTGCCGACACCCTGGTAACCGAAGACCACCTCGAGCGCCACCATGCCACCGAACAGGTAGCCGAGCTGGGTACCGAGCACGGCGACCGTCGGCTGCAACGCGTTTCGGGCGATGTGCTTTCGGAACACGTCGCGTGTGCTGAGTCCGCGCATGAATGCCGTTCGCGCGTAGTCCGAGTCGAGCGCTTGGATCGTGCCGGCACGCGTGACACGTGCGATGTACCCGAAATAGACCATCAACACGGCGATCACCGGCAGCAGCAGATGCTGCGCCTGCGTCAACAGGCTCGAGCCAGGCGGGGCCGTGCCCTGCACCTTGAAGAACTCGACGGGGATTGCGAGGAACGCAAGGAGGAACACCCCCGCCACGAAGTCGGGGATCGCCGAGAACGCGAGCCCGGTGTTGACGATCGTCCGGTCGATCCAGGTGTCCTTCTTGTATGCGGCGACGAGCCCGCCGAGGACCGAGAGCGGCACCATGACGATCAGCGAGAACAGGACGAGCTTGAACGAGTTCCAGAGCGCCGTCCACACGAGACTCATGACCGGTTCGCCGGCTGCGACGGAGAAGGACTCGCCGAAGTCGAGTGTGAAGACCGACCGGGCGAGATCGGCGAGTTGCGTCGGCACCGAGTCGCGCAGACCGAGGGATTCGGTCACCGCGATCAGGCGCTCCGGGGACGCGGTGCCGCCGGCGATCTTGCGCGCCGGATCACCCGGTGCGATGTTCGGGACCAGCGTGACGATCACGAGGATGATCGCCAGGGTGATCAGCGCCAGCAGGAGCCGTCGGATGATGAATTTCGCCATGTGCTCGTCTCTCGTCAGGCCATCACGCGACGAAGGGAGGGCCGCAGTGCGACCCTCCCTTCCGTCATGTCAGTGAGGATCGGTCGGACCGATCAGGAGATGGATGCTCCCTGGAACTGGAGATGCCCCAGCGCCGTCGTCTGCAGGCCGGACACCGCAGTGCTGTGACCGACCAGGTAGTTGAAGAAGCTGTGGTAGCACGCCGGCGCCTCCTCGTGGAGGAGTGCCTGGATCTGTGAGACCGCCGCCTTCTGGCCATCGACGTCGACGGCGGCCTGGTACTCGCCGAAGAGGCGATCGAAGTCGGCCGAGGCGTAGTTCGAGGAGTTCCAGTCACCGTCGGTCGCGAGCGCCCGACCGAAGAAGATGTCGGGCGTCGGGCGGTGGCCGTAGTCGACGATGCCGATCGAGGCAGAGGCGCCGCAGGGGCGACCCGGACCGGAGGTCTCGGGCTGGGTGCCGTAGCTCGCACCGGTGCACCAGTACTCGCCGTAGAAGTCAGAGTTCGGCGTGACGCTGACCTCGACGTTGATCCCGACCTCGGCGAGGTTGGCCTGCACGATCGCTGCGATCTGGGGCACCTCACCGATGTCGCCCACCTGGAGCGTGTCGGAGATCCCGCCCTCGAACCCGGCATCGGACAGGAGCTGGCGAGCCATCTCGACGTCGTACGGCCGCTGCTCCTGGGTCTCGTCGAAGAACGGGAGCGTCTCGTAGACCGGGTGGTCGTTCGCGACGACGGCCTCACCTTCGTAGATCGTGTCGACGATCTGCTGGCGGTTGATGGCGTAGCACACGGCCTGGCGAACGCGCGGGTCCGTGAACGGACCGCCTTCGGGCAGCTGCGTGTTGAACCACAACTGACGGTGGTTCGACGACGGCGGCCGAATGACGCTGACGTTCGGGTCGTCGAGCAGGTTCGCGCCGTCGTTGACCGAGAAGTCCTGGATGACGTCGATCTCGCCGGCTGCGATCGCCGCCACCTTGGTGCCACCGCTCTCGAAGCCCTGGAGGACGACGGAGTCGAGGTTGACCGATCCACCCCACCAGTTCGGGTTCGGGACGAACGTCGCCCGGAACGCCGACGGATCGAAGTCGTCGAGCATCCAGGCGCCCGTCCCGGTCGCGCGCTCGTTCAGCACCGTGCCGCTCGAGTAGTCGGCAGGAGTGATCAGCGACTGCGGGTTGAAGAGCGAGAGCAGGACCGGCAGGTTGCCGTTGGGCGACGCGAGGTTGACCTGCAGCGTCAGGTCGTCGACCGCAACGGCACCGCCGGCTTCGACCACGCCGGCGAGGCCGGCGCCGACCTCGACCATACGCTCGATCGTGGCGGCTGCGTCTGCGGCGGTGAGCATCCCCTCGCCGCCCATCCACTCCACGCCCTCCCGAAGCGTGAAGGTCCACTGGCTGCCGTCCTCGTTCGGGCTCCACTCGCTCGCGAGCCCGGTCGCGCCGATATTGCCGTCGTCGCCGAGGCCGACCAGGTACTCGAAGCTCTGCGAGAGCACTGCATACGTACCGAGGTCGAGCATGTTCACGGGGTCGAGCCCCGAGTTCGCATCGCCCTGCTGGATGCCGGCGGTGATCGTGCCGCCAGCAGCCGCAGGCTCATCGGCGGGCTCGTCGGCGGGCTCACCGGCACCATCGTCGGCAGGCTCGTCGGCGGGCTCGCTCTCGTCGTCGTCGCTGCCACAGGCGGCGATCACGGCACCCATGAACGGCATCGACAGGCCGACGATCGTGCCACGGCGAACGAAACTCCGCCGGCTGATCTTGCCGCTCTTGTAGGCCTCGATGAGGTCGACTTCGATCGGCCCGACCTGACGACGTGCACGATCGAGTCGTTTCCAGTTCACCATTTGCTGTCCCCTTCAGGAGTGTTCACGCCGCAGACTGGGACGTCCAAGGCCCCATCGACCATAACTTCCGGTGACTGGCGACACAAACACCCCCCTTGCCAGCGACATGATCGGGTGGGCTCGTCGGCGGTGTGTTGCGCGCCGGTCAGCGGAGGACGCCGGAGCGTCGGAGCGCGTCGGTGCGGGCCGGTTCGGCGAGCGCGGAGGCGAGCACCAACTCGAGCCCGAGCGTGGACGATTCGACGTATGCCTCCCAGTCGATCACGCCGAGCGCCCACTTCTCGAGGCGGTTCATGCGGGTTGCGAACACGTGCCGAGCGAGCCGGACGGTGTCGACGTCACCGACGAAGGCGCCGTCGGCGGCAGCCTTGTCGAGGTCGGCCTCGATGATCGCCACGACGCGGTCCCCGACCGCGCCCATGCCGTGCACGCCGGGCCCGGACTTGAGCATCGAGAAGATGGGCCGCCAGACCTCGGGCCGATCGGCGAACTCGGCATCGAGCGCACCGAACAGTTGGCGGGTCGTGTCGATCGGCGCTGCGGCCGGCGAGGCGTCGAACTCCACTTGGAGCCGATCGAGGCCGTCATCGACGAATGCGACGCTGTACAACCAGTTCGGCGACCGCCGCCAGTTGCTCGTCGCA
>JBCBDK010000004.1:4385-26685 GCA_038529675.1 Actinomycetota bacterium | reverse complement strand
TGCTCGCCCGCTCATCGTGAGCGGCACTGCGACCGCGGCGGCGACGGCGCCCACTGCGACCGCGACCGCGAGCAGGCGACGCTCACCGCGCAGCAGCCGCAGACGGTCGCCGAGCGGTCCGGCGGGGCCGAGCGCGGCGAGCACGGCAGCGAGGAGTGCGATCGCGGTCGGCCACCACACGGCGGCTCCTCGTGGCGCAGCCATCGCGATCACGCCGACCGAACCGAGGAGGATCGGGGCGATCGGAGCGAGTCGGAGACGGCCCCAGCGGGCGAGTTCGGTTCCGCTGGCGGTACACGTCGCCACGATCAGCGCGATCGTGGCGACCAGGTCGGCGCGCGCCGGACTCGGCCACTCGGTCGACAGCACGCGTCCGACCCCGGAGGTCACCGCATTGCCGGCGTCCGCGAGCCCTCCCTCGTTCAGGTACGCGACCGCCAGCACGGCCAGCGCGATCCCGACCGCCGCAGCCGGCACACGGATGAGCCAGCGTCGTCGGGCGACGAGCAGTGTGATGAGGGTCGGCAGCACGGCGGCGATCGCCAAGGACCACACCGGCCGATCGAACACGTCACCCGCCCAGCCGGCGAGCAGCGCCCCCATCAGCCCGACGATGACGATGCGCGTGCTCGTCATCCCACGAACCGCCAGGTGTTGACGAACTCCGGTGCGCTCTGCGCCGCGAGGGTGATCCCGACGCCGATCTCGGCGCCGTCGCCGATCCGGATCGTCGTCGTCCGCTCGACGGACGAGATGGTGCTGGACGGCCCGTCGGGACCCGTCACGAACACGATGGACGTGTGGTCGAAGCCGTGGACGAACAGCGTGCCGAGCGAGACGGTCTCCGCAGGACCGGTCTGATGGACCGGGGTGAGCAACTCGAGCACGGGCGCTTCGTCCACGATCGGCGACGGCGAGCCCCGGTGGTGCTGGGAGGTCGTGCGGACGACCACGTCGAGCCCCGTGACGATCGCGTGCACGGCGAGCGATGCCGCGACGTCGACCATCTCCTCGAAGTCTTCCGGCGTGGCGACCGAGTCGGAGGTGTCGACCACGATCGTGAACTCGGGCCGCCGGACCTCGATGTGCTCGCGAACCATGAGCGTGCCGGTCCGCGCCGTGGTCGGCCAGTGGATCAGGCGGGGGTCGTCGCCGAGCACGTACTCGCGCATCGACACGAACCCCGACATCGGGTCGGTCGCGGCGCGGCGCACGGTCGCCTCGTTCTCGACCACGCGGGTCGAGCCCTGCGGGCCGATGAGGTCGTACACCTTCGGGTGGACGGTCACGCTGATCGGCGAGGACTCGTCGACCGCATCACGCCATGCGCCGACCGCGAGGCCGAACGGGTCGAGGCGACGAACCTCGAGCGGGCCGAGCCGATGCAGGCCGCGGCGACGCGTCGGGATCGCCAACGGGATGTCGACGACGTCGTTGGCGCGGACCGGCTCGAACTCGGCACTGACCTCCTCGTCGTCGCAGCGATCGTGGACTGTCGCCCCCGCCGCTCGATAGCGCGAGTCGTTTCGCACGCGGTGCACGACGCGGATCGCATCGCCACGAGCAACGCGCAGCGTCCCGACCCGTCGCTGCACGGTCGTGCGCAGCGGGCGTCGTGCGATCCACAACGCAGCGAGCAGCGCGACGCCGATCGCGACGGCCGCGACGAGCAGTTCCTCGTAGCGCCAGACGACGCCGCCGGCCAACAGGAGGAGCCCGGCGACCAGCGCCCCGAGGCCCGACCGTGTGAGCACGGACTCAGGCTCCGGCAGAACGCGGGACGGGAACCGTGTCGGCGATGTCGGCGAGCAGGGCGTCGACCGACTGACCGCGCAACTCCGCCTCGGGGGTGAGCGCGATTCGGTGCGCGAAGACCGGGTTGATGAGCGTCTTGACGTCGTCCGGGGTGACGAAGTCGCGTTCCTCGGTCGACGCGTAGGCGCGTGCGACTCGCATCAGTGCCAGCGTGCCACGGGTCGAGACGCCGAGACGGAGATCGGGGTGGCGTCGCGTGGCATCGGCCAACTGCACGATGTAGTCGTGGACGAGATGGGCGACCGAAACCTGGTCGATGATCTCGATCACGTCGTCCAGTTCGTCGGTGTCCGTGACCGGCTCGACCTCGTCAGTCGCGCGGTGGCGCGACCAGTCCTCGAGGATCGAGCGCTCGGTGTCCGGGTCGGCGTAGCCGAGGCTGAGCCGCATCGCGAATCGGTCGAGCTGCACGTCGGGGAGCGGGAACGTGCCCTGGAAGTCCCGGGGATTCTGGGTGGCGATGACGAAGAACGGCCGGGGAACTCGACGCGATCCGCCGTCCGAGGTGACCGTGCGTTCCTCCATCACCTCGAGCAGGGCGGACTGCGTCTTCGGGCTGCCACGGTTGATCTCGTCGCCGATGAGCACGTTCGTGAAGACCGGGCCCTCCCGGAAGTTGAATTGGCTCGTGCGCTGGTCGAACACCATCACACCGGTGATGTCGGTCGGCAGCAGATCGGGGGTGAACTGCACGCGCTTCCAGGTGCCGGCGATCGAGTTGGCGATCGCCTTCGCGAGGCTGGTCTTGCCGGTGCCGGGGACATCGTCGAGCAGCAGGTGACCCTCGGTGAGCAGGCAGCAGAGCGCGAGCCGGATCTGCTCGCGCTTGCCTCGGATCACCTGATCGACGTTGTCGATGAGTGCATTGACCACGACGGTCGTGTTCGTCGCCACCGTCGGAGAATAGGTGGTGGCGACCGTCGTGGGGGAGGACCCGGCGCCACTTTCGGCGAGGTCGGCGCCGCTGTCGGTCGTGTCCCGCGTGACGCCGGACCGACCGCGAGTCAGCCGGACAGGGATCGAACGGTCCACTCCAACAGCCACGACAGGAAGCCGTACAGCTGGTGTTCAGGAGAGTCGTCGAGGCCGTCGTCGACGTCTCGGATCGATTCGGCGCCGGCGCCGGGATCGTCGAGTTCCTCGTCGTCGGGATCGTCGGTGACGTCCAGGATCGTTCCGAGCACCACCCGGACGGCGTTGACCGACTGCAACAGGGCGACCACACCGGCCTCGTCGAGTTCGTCGGGGCCGTCCGGGCCGATGAGGGCTTCTGCTGCGTCGAGCTGAGCGATCCGGCTCCTGATCAGGTCGTCGTGCATCAGCCGGCGGTACTCGGCCTGCTTCTCTGCGTCGTCCACGTAGGTCGGCGGGAACAGCCGGATCAGCGGCGGCCGATCGGGGTCGCCCTCGCGGATGAGCTGGCGCAGTTCACCGAAGAGGTGGACCACGGCCTCGCGATGCTCGGTCGGCAGGTCGAGCTCCCACACCGTCACCCCGTCGGCGCGATCGACGGCCTCGATCGGCGCTCGGAATCGTCTCGGCACTACTCGTCGTGCTCCGTACTGGTGATCACGACTCGTCGTGCTCCGTACTGGTGATCACGACTCGTCGTGCTCCGTGCTGATCGATCACGACTCGTCGTGCTCCATGGTCGCCCAGAGGGAGTGCTCGTGGAGGCGGAAGACGTGCATCTCGCACTCCTCCCGCGTCCCCGATGCGACGACGGCTCGGCCCTTGTGGTGGACGTCGAGCATCAGCTCGGTCGCCTTCTCCTTCGAGTAGCCGAACAGTGTCTGGAACACGTGGGTGACGTAGCTCATCAGGTTGATCGGGTCGTTCCAGACCAGCACGATCCAGGGGCGATCCGATGCCGGTGCGTCGTCGAGGTCGGGTTCCTCGACCTTCGCGGGCTCCAACGTGGTCGGCACCGCACCAGTATCGCCCGCAGCGCCCCGAACGGCACGGGCGCGAGGCGGGCGTCTGACCGAACGTCACACCATCGTCGGTCGGCACGGAGGCGGCCGCGGAGACGCGCCGCCGTACGATGGGCTCGTCATGTCCGTCGGTTCCCGCCCTCTCGTCCCGTCGCGGCTCGCGCCGGGCGGCATCGCCCACGGGAGTCGCCGGACGCCGACCACGGTCGTCGGCGCCTACATCGCACTGATGAAGCCGCGGATCATCGAACTGCTGCTCATCACCACGGTGCCGACGATGGTCCTCGCCCAGCAGGGCTGGCCGCCGGCTCGGCTCGTGATCGTCACGCTGATCGGCGGCACACTGTCGGCCGGCGGAGCCAACGCCGTCAACATGTACGTCGATCGCGACATCGACGCGCTCATGCAGCGCACCGCCGGGCGTCCACTTGTCACCGGCATCATCGAACCGCGCAACGCACTCGTCTTCGCCGTCGCACTCCAGATCGCCGCGTTCGGCGTGCTGTGGTGGGGTGCCAATCCGCTCGCAGCGGTCCTCGCACTGTCCGCTGCAGCGTTCTACGTCGGTGTCTACACGCTCTGGCTGAAGCGCACGAGCCGCCAGAACATCGTGATCGGCGGCGCCGCCGGCGCCGTGCCGGTGCTCGTCGGCTGGGCCGCGGTGCAGGACGCACTCGGCTGGACGCCGGTGCTCCTCTTCGTCCACATGTTCCTCTGGACCCCGCCGCACTTCTGGGCCCTCGCAGTCAAGTACGCCGACGACTACGCGGCCGCCGACGTCCCGATGCTGCCGTCGGTCGCACCGATCGGCGAGGTCATCCGGCAGATGATCGCCTACACGGCGGCACTCGTCGTCGTGTCGTTGATCCTCTGGCCCGTCGCGGGGCTCGGCTGGATCTACGGTGCCGCCGCGATCGTGCTCGGCACCGCCTGGCTCGTCGGCACCGTCGTGCTCGGCCGGAACCCGACGGCGTCGGGGTCGATGCGGCTGTTCGGGTTCTCGATCACCTATGTCACCCTGCTGTACGGCGCCATGATGCTCGACGTGTTCGTCGAGTACGGCGTTTCCTGATCAGCGCCCCGTCCGGGCCTCGTGCGATCGTGCGGTGGCGCGCGCCACCGGACGACGCGATTTCCCAGGGATTTCCAACGTTTTCGCCGCGTGCAAGTAGTCTCGGGCCGTCGTGCCGCGACCCCTTGGCGTGCCCTGCGTCGAGTCGGCCACCGTGGCATCGGCGGACGCAGCCACACGAGTCCCAGTGAGTCCCAACCACACATGACCACCATCGATTCCAGCCCTGACACGGCGACCGAGTCGTCCGCGATCGGGCGACTGCTCGCAGCCGACGTCGACTGGCTCACCTCCACCGACCACAAGAAGGTCGGGCGACTCTTCCTCGGGGGTGGCCTCCTCGGGCTGCTCGCCACGGTGGTCGTCAACGTCCTGATCGCGGTCGAGCGCGTGTCCGGCACATCGGCCACGTTCGCCGAGGACACCTGGGTCCAGCTCTTCAGCGCCCAACGGTTCGGCCTCGTCTTCGGTGCGGCACTGCCGCTCGCCGTCGGCCTCGCGGTCGCCGTCACACCGCTCCAGCTCGGCGCACGCTCCATCGCCTTCCCCCGACTGGCGCAGACCGGCTTCTTCATGTGGTTCGGCGGCTTCGTGCTCTCGATCGTCGCCGTCGCCTCGAACGGCGGCTTCGGCGACGACGCCGACATGATCGACCTGTTCCTCGCCGCACACGTGTTGATGGCGCTCGGCCTCGCCGCCGGCGCTGCCTCGATCGTCACGTCGGTCATGACCACCCGGGCGCCCGGGATGACGATGCGGCGGGTGCCGTTCTTTGCGTTCTCGACGCTGATCTTCGGCATCGGCCTGCTGATCGTCCTGCCGATCCTCGTCGGTGCGCTGGTCTACCTCTTCGTCGACCATCGCAGCGGCGCCGGCGAGCTGTTCGCGGATGGCGTCTCCGAATACGCACTCTGGGCGTTCGGGCAGCCGACCACCTTCCTGTTCGCGATCCCGGTGATCGGGCTGTTCGCCGAGCTCCTGCCGACCACCTTCCGCAAGCGGACCCCGCTGCGGGGTGTGGTGTTCGCCGGGCTGTCGCTGGTCGGCGTCGCAGCGCTCGCCGGGTCCACCCAGCAGACGGTGTTCGACGTGCCGTGGGCCGGCTCGCAGCTGTACATCGGCGGCGGCGACGACCTGCGTCAGAAGGTCGAGGACGTCGCACCCTGGGCGATCTTCCACCTGCTGCCGATCCTCGGCGCCGGGTTGATCTTCCTCATGTTCCTGTTCCTCGCCAAGCCCGAGAAGAACAGCCGACCGCATCTCATCGGCGCCTTCCCGTTCGCCGTGTTCGGGTTCGGCATGGTGCTCGTCGGCATGCACGGTGCGGCGCTGCTGCCGATCGTCGACTTCGGGCTGCTCGGCACGGTGTTCGACGAGGCGTCGCTCATCTACGTCGTCTACGGCATTGCACTCGGCACGATGGGCGGCATCGTCTACTGGGCGCCCAAGCTGTGGGGCGTCGTCCTCGACCTCGCCAAGGTCGGGCTGCTCGCACTGCTCGGCGTCACGGCCACCGTGCTGGCGAGCTTCCCGCACTACATCGCGGGGTTCCTCAACCAGCCTGCCGGCTTCCGCGTGACCGACAACGACCTCCAGATCTGGAACGTGATCGTGCTCGTCGGCCACTCGCTGATGGCCGTGACCGTGCTCGCGTTCATCGGCCTGCTCACGCAGTCGGTGCTCGGCCGCGGCGACCGCAGCGCGGCCGACGATCCGTTCGACGCACACACCATCGAGTGGGCCACCACGTCACCGGCGCCGACCGACAACTTCGTCGACGTCCCGATGATCACGTCGGCCGAGCCGTTGCTCGATCGGAAGTCCGCCAACGACGCAGACGGGAGCGACAGCTGATGGACGCCTTGCCCGCCGGGCCCGCCCCGGCTCCGCGCAACCAGATGGTGCTCGGTGCCACGTTGGCATCGATCGCCATGGCGATGCTCACCGGTGGCATGCTCGCCATCTGGGCGCTCGAACGCCGCGAGGCCATCGACGCCGCCGGGACCTGGCTGCCGAGCAGCGTCACGATCCCCGAAGTGCCGTCGAACATCATGCTGATCGCGTTCCTCGCGACGGCGACGTTCGCCCACTGGGCGATCTGGTCGGCCAAGCACGGGGATCGGGGCCACACCGTGTTCGCACTCGCGGCCACGGGCTTCGTCGGGGTGCTCATCGTCAATGCCCAGCTCTTCATCTACTCGCAGATGGACCTCCCGATCACCGAAGGCCGCTACGGCTCGATGTTCTTCGCCGTCACCGGGACGTTCGTCGTGCTCATGGTGGCCGGCATCGTCTTCTCACTCGTTGCGATGTTCCGGTACCTCGGCGGCCGCACCGGCGAGCCCGAGATCCTGACCGCACACGCCATCTTCTGGTACGGCCTCGCAGCGGTCTTCACCGCCATCTGGTTCGTCGTCTACGTCACGAAGTGAGTCACAGGGACTGATGTTCACCACCGGATCCAAGACCCTCATCGGCGCCGCCACGCTGGCGACGATCGCCGCGATCGTGTACGGCGTCACCCAGGACGGCGTGCGCGGCACGATCGGCCTCGTGTCGGCGGCGACGGTGCTCGCCGTGCTCTCCGCCGCCAACGTCGCACTGCGCGACTCCAACGTCTTCGTCGACGATCCGGCCCCGGTCGAGACCGTGTCGGCCGCACAGCGCTCGGGCTCGAACAGCCCGTGGCCGCTGCTCTTCGCGCTCGGGTCGGTCATCATCGTCGTCGGCCTCGTTTCCTACCAGCCGATCTTCGTCATCGGTGTCGTCGCCCTCCTCGCCGGCGGTGCCGAGTGGACCGTCCAGGCCTGGTCCGAGCGCGCCTCCAGCGACCGCGGTTGGAACGCCGCGGTCCGCAACCGTCTGTCGAACCCGTTCGAGTACCCCCTTGCTGCTGCGATCGGCATCGGCATCATCGTGTTCGCGTTCAGCCGGGTCATGCTCTGGCTCGGCTCCAAGACCAACACGACCATTGCGTTCTCGGTGCTCGCTGCCATCGTGCTGGTGGTCGGGTTCCTCTTCGCCGGTCGCCGCCGAGCTCGCGCCGGGGCCATCGGCGGCACGATCGCCGTCGGTGCGATCGCGATCGTCGCCGCCGGCACGGTCGCCGGCCTCGACGGTCAGCGCGACATCCCGGTGTTCGAGACCACGTCGCTCTGGATGCAGGAGGCGAACGAACACCCGGAGGAGTACGCGGAGGGCGCGGCCGAGGGCAAGCATCCCGCCGAGTTCATCTGCGAGAGCCCCGAGAAGTTCCCCGAGGCGGACAAGAAGGCGAGCCAGACCGTCGCGTTGAAGGCCAACGCCACGACGATCGTCCTCCAGGAGAACGGCGAGCTGGCCTTCGACGTGCCGGGGCCGGCGGAGGTGAACCCCGACGGGCTCACGATCCCGCGGTCGAACCCGACCAACTTCATCTTCAGGAACGAGACCGACGAGGAGCGTCGCCTGTCCGCCGACCTCGGCATCGACGACGACGGGTTCCGCGACATGGCGTGCACCCCGCTCGTCGAGGACGACGGCAGCCAGGTCCTCACGCTCACCGTCGGCAAGCCGAGTTTCGCCGCCGAGGGCGTCACCAGCGGACCGACCGAGGACGCCGAGGACTACTGGTTCTTCATCCCCGGCGTCGAGACCGCGAAGCTCCGACTCATCGTCCCCTGACCTGTCGTCAGACGTGACCAAATCACTTGCGAACGAGAATGCCCCGATCCGAGACTGGAACTAGTTTGAACTCCGTGACAGCCACCCCCCGTCGCCGCTGGTCTCGAGCTGCACTCGCGCGGCGGACCGGCCTCGTCGCGGCCGTCGGCCTCCTCGCCGCCGGCTGCGCCCAGAACGCCCCGCAGGACACCTGGGATCCGGCCGGCGAGAACGCGCAGAAGATCCACGACCTGCAGTGGCCGGTCTTCACGGTCGCCGGCATCGTCGGTGTGATCGTGCTGTCGGTTGTCGGCTTCGCCATCTGGAAGTTCCGCGACCGTGGTCAGCCGATCCCCGAGCAGACCCACGGGAAGCCGAAGCTCGAGATCGCGCTGACGATCCTGCCGGCCCTCATCCTGATCGGCGTGGCCATCCCCACCGTCGGCACGCTGATGGCGCTCAACGAGACCGACGACACCGAGTGCATCGTCAACGTCACCGGCCAGCAGTGGTGGTGGGAGTTCGACTACCCGGTCCAGGACGGCTGCGGCGGCATCGACGAACCGATCATCACGTCGGGCCAGATGGTCATCCCCGCCGACACCAACGTGTTGATCCGTGGCACGAGCCGCGACGTCATCCACTCGTTCTGGATCCCGCGTCTCAACGGCAAGCGCGACATGGTCCCAGGCCGCGTGCACACACTGCGGATGCAGGCCAACGAGCCGGGTATCTACGCCGGTCAGTGCGCCGAGTTCTGCGGCCTCTCCCACGCCAACATGCGCATGGAGGTCGCGGCACTGAACGACGCCGATTTCGAGGCGTGGAAGGCGAACCAGCTCGAGGATTACGAGTCGCCCGCCGAGGGAACGTTGGCGGCCGAGGGCGAGCAGACCTTCATCACGAACTGCGCCCGCTGTCACCAGGTCGACGGCCTGCGCGACTCCGACGGGCAGCTCGTCGTGTCCCGCCCCGACAACCAGGTCTTCTCCGGCGCAGCACCGAACCTCACCAACCTGATGACCCGCAACACCTTCGCCGGCGCCACCTGGGACCTCATCACCCAGGAACGTCGCGATCAGGTGTGGGAGGCCGACCCCGACGAGTTCGGCGACCTCTACCTAGCCGGCGTCGAGGACGAATGGTTCAACGAGGTCGACCTGCGCGAGTGGCTGCGCAACTCGCCGGCCAAGAAGCCGATGTACGCCGACCCGACCCGCCTGGAAGAGACCGACGGCCTCGTCCGAGGCATGCCCTATCTGGCCCTCTCCGAGGCCCAGATCGACCAGCTGCTCGCCTACCTCCTCGAGCGCAAGTGAAGTGATGGGAGCCCACTGACATGGCCATCATCGAACGCCCGACCGACACCGCGCCAGCGGTGTACGAGCCGCCGCCGGTCACGGCGACCAGCTCGTACGGCTACCTGCGCCGTCCGGTCGAGACCACCGGCTGGCGGAGCTGGGCCTTCACCGTCGATCACAAGAAGATCGGCATCATGTACGGCGTCACTGCGATGTTCTTCTTCATCGTCGGTGGCCTCGAGGCCGGGCTCATCCGCTGGCAGCTCGCCGGCCCCGACGGGACGATCCTGTCGGCCGACAAGTACAACCAGATGTTCACGATGCACGCCACCACGATGGTGTTCCTGTTCGTGATGCCGATGGCGGCGGCGTTCGCCAACTACATGATCCCGTTGCAGATCGGCGCACGCGACGTCGCGTTCCCGCGGCTCAACGCGCTGTCGTTCTGGGTGTTCCTCTTCGGCGGCATCTTCTTGAACACGTCGTGGATCCTCGGCGGTGGCGCCGACGGCGGCTGGTTCATGTACGCCCCGAACTCCGACACGCCGTTCTCACCGTCCAACGGTGTCGACTTCTGGGCGCTCGGCCTCCAGATCACCGGGATCGCCTCGCTGGTCGGTGCGGTCAACCTGATCGTCACCTGTCTCAACATGCGGGCACCCGGCATGTCGCTGATGCGGATGCCGATCTTCACCTGGATGGCGATGGTCGTGCAGTTCCTGCTGCTGTTCGCCATGCCGGTCATCACCGTGGCGCTGTTCCTGCTCATCTTCCAGCGCAACTACGACGCCACGTTCTTCTCCGTCGCCGAGGGTGCCGACCCGCTGCTGTGGCAGCACCTGTTCTGGATCTTCGGCCACCCAGAGGTGTACATCATCGTGTTGCCGAGTTTCGGCATCATCTCCGAGGTGCTGCCGGTCTTTTCGAAGAAGCCGCTGTTCGGCTACCCGTTCGTGGTGTTCTCCGGCGCGGCGATCGGCTTCGTCGGCTGGGGTGTGTGGGCCCACCACATGTTCGCCTCCGGCCTCGGCCCGGTGTCGGTCGCGGTGTTCTCGGTCGCCACGATGGCCATCGCCGTGCCGACCGGCGTGAAGATCATCAACTGGACCCTCACGATGTGGGGCGGCAAGCTGGCCTTCACCACGGCGATGCTGTTCGCCGTCGGCCTGATCGTGCAGTTCACCCTCGGGGGCCTCTCGGGCGTGACCCACTCGGTCGCGCCGTCTGACACCCAGCAGACCGACACGTACTACATCGTCGCCCACTTCCACTACGTGATCTTCGGTGGTGCGGTACTCGGGCTCTTCGCGGGCATGTACTACTGGTGGCCGAAGGTGTTCGGCAAGGCCCTCAGCGAGAAGTGGGGCAAGTGGAACTTCTGGTGGATGATCGTCGGCATGAACCTGACCTTCGGGCCGATGCACATCATCGGCCTCCAGGGTCAGCCCCGTCGGATGTACGTCTGGACCGAAGCCAGAGCCGGTGAAGGGTTCTTCAACCTCGGCTTCTGGAATCTGGTCGCCAGCATCGGCACCGTGGTGCTCGCCATCGGCGTCCTGTTCTGGATGATCAACGTGTGGGTCACGCACCGCCCGGGCTCGAAGATCCCGCCGGCACCGCTCGATCCGTGGGACGCCCGCTCGCTCGAGTGGATGACCACGAGCCCGCCCAAGCCCCACAACTTCGACCGCACACCCACCGTGCATGCGCTCGACGAGGTGTTCCACCGCAAGTACGAAGACGTCGGCGAGGGTGATCAGCACGACTACGTGCAGCGGGCCACGCTGGAGGAGATCGTCGCCGAGGAGGAGCGCAACGCCGATGCGCACATCCACCTTCCGGCACCGTCGTACTGGCCGATCGTGCTGGCGTTCTCGCTGCCGATCATCGCCTACGGGGTGATCTACACGAGCTGGCTGATCGCCGCCGGGGCCGCGATCGCGATCGCCGCGATGTTCGGTTGGGCGCTGGAGCCTGCCGACGCCGAGGAGACCGACTTCGATCCGCCAGCCGAGCCCGGTGAGTCGACGAGCAAGGAGCTCGCGAATGTCTGACGTCGTCAAGGAGACCGCACAGGACGCGGTCGACATCGTCGAGGACCACGCTGCCGACGTCCACGAGCACGACGTCCACGCGGGTGACGACCACGCTGCGCACGACGATCACGGCGGTCATCACACGTCGCTCGGGTTGTCCAACACCAAGCTGGCGATGTGGTTGTTCCTCGGGTCGGAGTGCCTCTTGTTCGGCGGGCTCATCTCGACCTACATGTTGTATCGGAACCGCACGTCGGGCGACGTCGGGCCCGATCAGCTGTGGGACATCCCGTTCACGTCGGCCTCGTCGTTCGTGCTGCTCATGTCGTCGCTGACCATGGTCTTGGCGGTGTCGGCGGCCGGCCGCAAGGACGACCGCAACACCAAGCTCTGGATGGGCACCACCGCAGCGCTCGGCGGGCTGTTCCTCGCCGGCCAGGTCTACGAGTTCACGACCTTCTACCGGGAGGGCCTCGGCTACACCGACAGCCTCTTCGCGTCGAGCTTCTACACGCTCACCGGCTTCCACGGCGCCCACGTCGCCATCGGCATCATCATGCTGTTGGCGACGGTCGGCATGCTGGCCAAGGGCAAGATCTCCGGCGACCGGGCCGAGACCGTCGAGATGGTCGGCCTGTACTGGCACTTCGTCGACATCGTGTGGATCCTGATCTTCACGCTCGTCTACCTGATCCCGGCCTGAGCAGGAGTCCGAGATGACCGACACCACCATCGAACACGTCGACACCGCCGACCAGAGCGCCCACGACGACGACCACGAGGCCCACCACGGCCCGACCGACGCGTTCTTCATCAAGACCGCCATCGTCCTCGCGGTCATCACCGGCCTCGAGGTCGCTGCGAGCTACGTCGAGCTCGGCGCACTGTTCCTCCCGATCCTGATCGGGCTGATGCTGATCAAGTTCTTCGCTGTCGTGCTGATCTTCATGCACGTCAAGTACGACACGAAGATCTTCGGGCAACTGTTCTACATCGGCCTCGGACTCGCCGTCGGCGTGTACGTGGTGATGCTGCTCTGCTTCCAGTTCTTCCTCAAATAGGGCAGCGCTCCAAGCAACGCCTCCGGCGCTGCGTCGCTTCGGTCGCGTGTGCGGGTACATGTTCGCGGAGTCGAAGACCTCTCCCGGCTGCCTCGCGATTCTGTCCGTGAGCACGTGTCACACCGCTCGAAATGAACGCCGGCCCTGACGTGCGTAGCATCGTGTCCGTGTTGGCGCAGGCCGAGATCGACGGGGTGTCGTTGAATCCGTGGGACTTCGAGTTCCACCCCGAGGTGTGGGTCCTCGTCGCGTTCCTCACCGGCGCCTACGTCTACATGGTCCGCTCGATCGGGCCGAAGGCCGTGCCCGACGGGGTTCCGCCGGTCACGAAGAAGAACAAGCAGGCCTTCGTCGCCGCGATGGCGGTGCTGTGGGTTGCGTCGGACTGGCCGATGCACGACATCTCCGAGGAATACCTCTACTCGGCGCACATGCTCCAACACATGGCGCTGAGCTTTTTCCTGCCACCGCTCGCGCTGCTCGCCACCCCGACGTGGCTGGCCCGCGTCCTGATCGGCGACGGCAGGCTCTACCGGGCAGTCCGATTCCTGACCAAACCGGTGATCGCCGGGGTCGCGTTCAACGTGATCATCATGGTCACGCACATTCCGATCATGGTCAACCTCTCGGTCGAGAACGGGCCGCTGCACTACTCGCTGCACTTCCTCGTCGTGATGTTGGCGCTGGCGATGTGGACGCCAGTGTGTGGTCCGATCCCCGAGTTCAGGATCGGACCGCTGCCGAAGTGCATCTATCTCTTCCTGCAGTCGGTGGTGCCCACGGTGCCCGCTGCGTGGCTGACATTCGCCGAGGGCGTCGTGTACACGGAGTACGACGTGCCAGTCCGGGTGTTCGGATGGTCGGTCGAGATCGACCAGCAGCTGGCCGGCGCGATCATGAAGACGGCCGGCGGGATCTTCCTCTGGGCGATCGTCATCGTCATCTACGTCCGCCACGTCGCCGGGGCCTACAAGGCCGACCAGGACTACAAGCGGCTGCCCGGCAGCCGCTTCCCCGATGCGGAGATCAGCCACGCCGACGACGATCCGATCACGACGGCCGACGTCGAAGCCGCCTTCGCCGCGAGCCGACCGCCGACCGAGCGCGACTCAGCGACGCCGACCTGAGGTGACCGGAACCGGGCTGAGCACGTGAGAACGTCCTCGCTAGCCTCGGCCCGGTGATCGACCAGCGACTGCTCCGGACCGACCTCGACGGCGTCAAACACGCACTCGCTCGTCGTTCGTCGTCGCTGCTCGACGAGGTCGACGAGGCCGCCCGGCTCGATCGCCGGCTCCTCGAGATCACCCAGGAACGCGACGACATCCGTGCTCGGGTCAACGCGATCTCGAAGGACGTCGGCGGACTTCGCCGGGATGGCCGCGTCGAGGAAGCCGAGGCGCTGCAGGCCGAGTCCAAGGACCTCGGCGCGACCGAGAAGTCGCTCGCTCAGGAACACGACGAGGTGTCGTCGTCGCTGCGCCTCGTGCTGCTCGGGATCCCGAACCTGCCACATCCGGACGCGCCCGACGGCGAGAGCGACGCCGACAACCCGCTCGTCGTCGAACCCGTCGGGCTGTACGACGCCGTCCCCGAGCACCAGCAGCAGCCGCACTGGGAGACCGCCGAGGCGCTCGGGATCCTCGACAACGAGCGCGCCGTGAAGATCTCCGGCTCGATGTTCACGATGCAGCGCGGTGCCGGCGCCACCCTCGCCCGAGCGCTGTGCCAGTTCGGGCTCGACCGGAACGCCGACGTGCACGAGGAGGTGCGGCCGCCGTCGCTGGTCACGACGGCGACGCTGACCGCGACCGGCCAGCTCCCCAAGTTCGCCGACGACGCCTACGCGATCGAGCGTGACGACCTGTGGTGCGTGCCCACGGCCGAGGCGTCGCTGACCTCGCTCTACAACGACGAGGTGCTCGTCGACACCGAGCTTCCCATCCGGGTCATGGCCTACAGCCCGTCGTTCCGTCGCGAGGCCGGGTCCGCCGGCCGCGACACGCGTGGGATGCTGCGTGCCCACGAATTCGACAAGGTCGAGATGCTCGCGTTCTGCACGCCCGAACAGGCGCCCGACCTCCTCGACGACATGGTGCAGCGGGCGGCCTCGGCGATGGCCGACCTCGATCTGCCCTATCGGGTGATCGAGATCTGCACGGGCGACATGGGCCAGAGCCACCATCGCAGCTTCGACATCGAGGTGTACGCGCCCGGCGCCGACGATTGGCTCGAGGTGAGCTCGGTGAGCTGGTTCGGTGACTACCAGGCTCGCCGCGGCAACACCCGCTTCCGGCGCCACGACGACGACGGGAAGCCGGTGAAGGGCACGCAGTTCGTGCACACGCTGAACGGGTCGGCGTTGGCCGTGCCGCGCGTGTGGGCCGCGATCGTCGAGAACCATCGCCAGGCCGACGGCACCATCGCCGTCCCCGCCGCGCTCCACCCGTACATGCGGGGCATCACGACCATCGAGCCGACGTGAGCGGCGCGAACTGACGCGAACTGAGAGGGCACCGATGAGCGACGCACTGCGCGACCGACGAGTACAGTACGAGACCGCTGGCCTCGATCTCGACGACCTCGACGCCGACCCGGTCGTGCAGTGGCACCGCTGGCACGACGAGGCACACGACGCCGGCGTCGCAGAGCCGAACGCGATGACGCTCGCGACCGTCGGCCTCGATGGTGTGCCCGATGCGCGGATCCTGCTCGTCCGGGGCATGGATGAGCACGGCCTCGTCTTCTACACGAACTACCAGAGCAGCAAGTCCCGTCAGCTCGAGGCCGTACCGTCTGCGGTGGCGGTGTTCTCATGGCTCGACCTCCACCGCCAAGTGCGCGTGCGGGGCGAGGTCGCCCGCGTCGAACCTGCCGAGAGCGACGCCTACTTCGCTTCGCGTCCACGGTCGAGCCAGCTCGGTGCATGGTCGTCGCCGCAGAGCGAGGTGATCGCAGACCGTCGCGCACTCGAGGCGAGCGTCGCCGCGACCGAACAGCGGTTCGCCGACGTCGACCCGGTTCCCCGCCCCGAGTTCTGGGGCGGCTGGCGACTCCGCCCGGTGACGTGGGAGTTCTGGCAGGGCCGGCCGTCGCGCCTCCACGACCGGTTGCGCTACCGGCGGCCTGCCACCGCGGACGCCGACGCCGAGCCGTGGGTCATCGATCGGTTGGCGCCGTGACCGCCCGGTCGCGGCCTGCCCGCTTGCTCTCGTAGAGCGCGGCATCGGCGGCGCCGAGTAGTTCGGCAGGACGCCCGAACGACACGCCCGCACTGACGGTCACCCGCTCGGGCCCGATCCCGCTCGGCAGCGGTGCGCGCACCGCGGCGAGGAGGCGACCGGCGACGGCGTCGGCTTCGTCGGGGGTCGAGTCGGAGAGCAGGACGGCGAACTCGTCACCACCGAGCCGGGCCACGACGTCGCCTTCACGACACACGGACCGGAGCCGGTCGCCGAGTTCGACGAGCACGGCGTCGCCCGCAGCGTGGCCGTAGGTGTCGTTGACCTCCTTGAAGTGGTCGATGTCGACGTAGATGCAGGCGACATCGTCACGGTCGGTGTCGACCAGCGAGGCCATGGACCGGTCGAAGCGGGTTCGGTTGGCGAGTGACGTCAACGGATCGTGTTCGGCGGCGTGGCGCAGCACACGTTCGGCGGCCTCCTGGCGCAGCGCCGCGCGCAGCATGCGCATGGCCTGGTCGAAGAGCACGGTCACGTTGCCCGACAGTGCGACCGAGTGGCTGCCGAAGGCGACCAGCGCGATGTGGTCGTCGCCCGTGGTGTCGGCGCGCAGCTGGCAAGCGACGAGACCGGCGGCGCGTGCAGCCTCGGCGACGGCCGTCGGCAGGTCGTCCAGATCGAGTTCCGGCGCGCGGTCGTCGCCGTTCCATGGCGCGTCCTCGTCGTCGAGCGTGTCCTCGACCGCGGCCAGCAGGGGGCGGATCGTCGCCCCGACACTCGGATGCATCGACGGTGCAACCAGTGAGCGGCCCTCGGGCGAGTCCCGGATCGCGAACATCGCCGTGAGCACGCCCCGATCCCACACCGAGGTCCACCGCGTCGTGATCTGCCGGGCGACCTCGTCGACGTGACCACCGTCGAGATACACGTCGACGCCGTAGAACGCGAGCGAGTTGATCTCGTTCGGCGTCATCTCGAGGATCCACAGGACCTCGTCGTCGCGGCGGATCCGCCGTGGGAGGCACTCGAACGCACCGATCTGGCCGTCGACACCGACGAGTTCCAGCTGGAACGGCGGCGGACGATCTTGGACGATCGAGTCGCCGGCATCGGCGAACGAGACGGCGAGGAACTCGGCACTGCCGGGGGCCACGAAGTCGAAGGTGTGTCGACCGACCAGGCCGCCCACATCGTGACCGAGGATCTCCGGCTCCGGGTGGCGGAAGTCGAGGATCGTCCCGAGTGCGTCGACGACGGCGATCGACGATCGCAGTGACCGGAGCAGCTCGCTGTCGGTCAATGGCGGAACGGGATCCACGCCGTCCGTCTGGTTGTCCTCCACCCGGCAGATGATATGCCATGCGACGTGACGTAAGGCACCGTACGGCCGACGACGTGGACCGACGAGGTGAGAACCGCCACCGTCGCCGCGCGGAGGGGCATCGTCGCCGTGCAGAGCACCATCGTCGCAGCGATGAGGGCCATGGTCGCGGCGCGAACCGATCCGGAAACCACTCTTTCCGATCCCGAAAATGAAAACGGACGGGTTGAACACGTGAACAAGTGCGAGCAGTCTGATGCCATGACAGCAACGAAGGTCCTGGTCGTCGACGACGAACCCACCGTCCGCGAGGTGGTCGTCGGCTACCTGCGACGCGACGGTCATGAGGTGGCCGAGGCCGGCGACGGCAACGTCGCGCTCGAACTCCTCGAAGCCGAACCGCCGGACCTCGTCGTGCTCGACATGATGTTGCCGGGTGTCAACGGCCTCGACATCCTTCGTCGGGTCAGGGCCACCAGCAACATCCCGGTGATCATGCTCACGGCCCGTGCCGAGGAGTCCGATCGCGTCGCCGGCCTGGAGCTGGGCGCAGACGACTACGTCGTCAAGCCGTTCTCGCCCCGGGAACTCGCCGCTCGTGTGAACGGTGTGCTGCGCCGCACGAACACCCGCGAGACCAGCGCCCCGCAGCCGCTCGACTTCGACGGACTCCACATCGACCCGCTCAGCCGTGAGGTCACCCTCGGCGGCGAACTCGTCGACATGACGCCCAAGGAGTTCGACGTCCTCGCGTTCCTCGCCGCATCGCCGCGACAGGTGTTCTCCCGGGCCCAGCTGCTCGAACAGGTCTGGCAGTCCTCGCCCGACTGGCAGGACCCTGCCACCGTCACCGTGCACGTCCGTCGCATCCGAAACAAGATCGAAGCCGACCCCGAGAAGCCGCGGTGGATCACCACCGTCTGGGGTGTCGGCTACCGGTTCGAGCCGTGACCGACTCGGGCACGGGCTCAGGCACGAGCACGGGCACGATTCGCCCGTCGAACGAGCTGAGTCAACTGCGCCACCGTGCGCACGGCATGAACCGGCTCGGTCGCCGGTTCCTCGGGGCCACGCTCGCCGTGCTCGGCGTGGCGATCATGATGATCGCCATCGCGGCGCAGGCGATGTTCATCAACAACCACGACCTGCGGTTGCTGATGTGGGTCCTGATCCCGGCTGTGATGGGCGCCGCGATGGTGGCCATGCTGCTCGCCCGCCCGGTCGCCCGAGACGCCAAGCGCATCTGCGACGCCGCGATGCGCGTCGCCGACGGCGACCTGAGCGTTCGCACGGGCGTTCGACGCAACGACGAACTGGGCGAGGCGGCGGAGATGTTCGACGTCATGGTCGCCCGGCTCGACGCCGTCGAGTACGAGCGGTCGCTGATGCTGTCGTCGATCTCCCACGACCTGCGGACGCCTCTCGCCGCGCTCCGAGCCTCGGTCGAGGCGATCCGCGACGGCGTGGCACCCGACCCCGATCAGTACCTGACGGGGATGGAACGCCAGGTCACCGCGCTCAGCTCGCTCGTCGACGACCTCCAACTGCATTCGCGGCTCGTGTCGGGCACGCTCGAACTGCGCACCACGCGTCTCGATCTGACCGAACTCGCCGACGAGGCGATGGAGACGCTCCGCCCACTCGCCGAGCAGCGTCAGGTCAAGCTGCTGCTCGAAGCCGAGCGGCGGATCATGGTCGATGCCGACGGTTCACAGCTCGCCCGCGTCGTGCGCAATCTGCTCGACAACGCAATCCGTCACGCACCGAACGACTCGGTCGTGCTCGTCCAGGTGCAGGGCGAACCCACACCTGCCGGGGCTCCGCACGTCGACGGCCGCGCCCGGCTCAGGGTGATCGACGAGGGCGCCGGCTTCCCCGCCGAGTTCCGCTCGCGAGCGTTCGAGCCGTTCACCCGCGCCGACGAGGCGCGTGACGTGCGGACGGGTACGGCCGGCCTCGGCCTCTCGATCGCCAAGGGGATCGTGACCGCACACAACGGCACGGTCGGCATCGGCGACGGCCCCGGTGGCGTCATCGAGATCGAACTCCCCCTCGGTTGACACCCGACCGGTCAGTGCCAGGTGGTGACGGCCTCCACGAGGCCGTCGATGAGTGCCTCGGTGTGCGGAGTGAGGGCCGGACCCTCCCAGTCCCACCACATCGGGCTCGATCCGCGAACCCTCGGCGGCAGCTCGATCTGCACGCCCTGCCGTGGCGGGAGATTCACCGGGTTGTCCGGGTGCTGACCCCGCAGCGCCGGCGGGACCGCGTCGAGGTCGGTGAGCACGCGGTACGCCGGGATGTGACGCCGGAGTGTCGCACCAACGTGTTCTGCGAAGGGCCGATTGCGGCCACCGAGCAGCAGCGCGTCGAAGAAGCCGCGCCGTCCGAAGCCGTGGATGGTGACGACGATGTCGACGTGGTCGAGGAACGTGGCCAACGCCGGCGACTCGCTGGGTGCGACCTTCGTCGACGACAGGTGCCGCCGCATCCCCGGCGGCTGGACGATCGAGTAGAGCGACGCATCGGTCCGTGCGGCGACCCGCTCGGCGATCACATCCGTCAGCCACTCGAGGTTCCCGCCGTGATATGCCATCACGCCGATCGGGCCGCCGAGCTCGCACACCTCCTCCACGCCAGGCGCGGTGAGCAGCTCGGTGAGCGTTCCCGCACGCTCCACGTCGGTCATCGCTGCGTCCGCCTCGGGTCGCCGTGTCCGGCCGTCGTGGTGCGCAGCATCCCGAGATGATGGCGCAGGTTCGCCGTACGATGCGGTTCGTGCTCGTCTGGATGGACCTGGAGATGACCGGCCTCGACCACACGTCGGACGTGATCGTCGAGATCGCGACCCTCATCACCGACGACGAGTTGAACATCGTGGCCGAAGGCCCTGACCTCGTCGTCCAGGCGTCGGAGGAGTCACTCGCGGCGATGGATCCGTTCGTCGTCGACATGCACACCCGGTCCGGTCTCCTCGAGCAGATCAAGGCGTCGAAGATCACCCTCGCCGAGGCTGGGCAGGCAACGCTCGACTTCATCAAGGAGCACGTCCCCGAGTCCCGCACCGTGCCGCTGTGCGGTAATTCGATCGGCACCGATCGACGGTTCCTCGCCGCGTATCTGCCCGAGATCGAGGAGTACCTGCACTACCGATCGATCGACGTGTCGTCGATCAAGGAACTCGTGAAGCGGTGGTACCCCGCGATCGACAACGGTCGGCCGCAGGGCAAGGGCGCGCACCGCGCGCTCGACGACATCCGTGCGTCGGTCGACGAACTCGTCTACTACCGCTCCCACGTGTTCGCGCCCGTTGCGTCGAACGGCGACGAAGCGTCCGAACCTGCCGAGTCCGGCGGGTCGGCAGCATCCCCGCCGAGCACCGACCAGTAGCGTCGGCGGCATGCGAGCCGTCGTACTTCGCGAGAAGGGTGGACCCGAAGTCCTGACCATCGAGGAGGTCGACGACCCGGTCGCCGGGCCTGGCCAGATCGTCGTCGACGTCGTCGCGACCGCACTCAACCGCGCGGACACGCTTCAGCGGATGGGTGGCTACCCCGATCCGCGCGGCCTGCCGATCGAGATTCCCGGGCTCGAGTACGCGGGGATCGTCGCCTCGGTCGGCCCCGGCGTGACCGAGTGGTCGGTCGGTGATCAGGTGATGGGCATCGAGGCCGGCGGCTGCTACGCGGAGCAGGTCGTCACCCACGCCCGCCAGGCGCTGCCGGTGCCCGCGAACGTCGAGTTGCGTGATGCGGCGGCCATCGCAGAGGTCTTCCTCACCGCCTGGGACGCCTTGGTGGTCCAGGGCGGGCTGACCTCGGGGCGCTGGGCGCTCGTTCACGCCGGCGCCTCGGGCGTGGGAACCGCCGGCATCCAGATCGCCAAGGCGATCGGTGCACGGATCGCGGTCACCTGCTCGGCCGGGAAGGCCGATGCCTGCCGTCAGCTCGGTGCCGACCTCGTGATCGAACGGTCGCCGCACGACTGGCTCGCGGACGTCAAGTCGTCGATCCCCGGCGGCGTGGACGTCGTGCTCGACGTGGTCGGTGGTGCCGAGGCGTCACGCAACATCTCGGCCGTCGCGGTCGACGGGACGATCGTGCAGGTCGGTCTGATGGGCGGCGGCGAGGCGACGATCAACATGGGCTTGATCTTGATGAAGCGCGTCACCTGGATCGGGACCACGCTCCGAGCCCGTCCGATCGAGCGCAAGATCGCGTTGTGTCAGCGGTTCATCGCCGAGATGCTCCCGCTGTTCGAGTCGGGCGCGATGCGGCCCGTGATCGACTCCCGGTTCGCGTTCGACGACATCGCCGACGCGCATCGTCACATGGAGTCAGACGCGAACGTCGGAAAGATCCTGGTCGACGTCGCCGGCTGACCCACCGTCGCTGTCGTCGCCGTCTGCCTCGTCGTCCACGACGAGCATCCGTCTCCAGGAGAACCACGAGCCGACGGCGACGATCAGCGCAGCGACGGCGACGAACGGCAGCCACGGGAACGACGAGTCGGACTCGGTCGACGGTGCGCCGAGGAAGAAGGGGATGTCGCCGGTGATCTCCTCGTCGCTCTGTGCGTAGCGAGCGAGGTAGCTGAGTAGGTACGTGCCGTCGCGTTCGAGTTCGTCGAAGCTGACCACGACCACGTCGTCCGCCGTCTGCTCGAGTTCGACGGGGATCGGCGTGAAGCGCTCACCGTCGCCCTCGTCGTAGAGGAAGTTGAAGCGGACGTTCTCGACCGCCGCCGCGAACTCGACCTCCACCCGGTCCACCGCGTCGTCGATGGTCTCACGGGCGAACGGCGACGACGAGATGACGTTCGGATCGTCGGACACCAACACCGTCGGTGCGCCGAACACGAACCCGATCGCGCCGGTGATCACGTGGCCGTCGGACGGCACCGGACCGATGTAGTTGACGAAGTAGGTGCCCTGCCG
>JBCBDK010000004.1:0-4375 GCA_038529675.1 Actinomycetota bacterium | reverse complement strand
CCTGCCGCTCGAGGAGCGGGAAGTCGAGTCGGGCCGTGGTCGGCCCGGTCTTGGTGACCGTCCCGCCGATCTGTTCGACGTCGCCGTCGGCGCCCTCGTAGCGGAGGAACATCTGGACCGCGTCGCTGATCTCCTCGCCGAAGTCGATCGTGACGTGGTCGATCGGCGCTGCGAGCACGTCGCCGTTCTCGGGCGACGACGACTCGATGTTGTCGTGGGCCGCAACCGGCGCGGCACCGGGTGCGATGGCGGCGCCGAGCGTCAGGAGCAAGCCGGTGATCGCTGCCCTCACACGTCCGCTCATGGGTCAATTCAACCAGCCAATCCGATCAGGACGGCCGCGAGGGCACGCGTCGGCCCTTCCATGTCACATCACGGCCGAGGAGGCGGGCGTACGTGCTGCGGACGACCACGACCACCAGCGCGAGCACGAGCAGCGGGAACAGCGCAGCCGCCCACCACCTGACCGTCCCGGCCCGTCGGCCGAGCACCCACACCTGGAGTGCGCTGAGCGGGTAGACGATCGGCGCTGCGATCCACCCGCCCGACAGCGACCACACCCAGGCGAGGGTCGCGAGGACGAGCCACCACGGTGTGTACCTGGCGCCGGTCGCGATGCTCCGGGTCCAACCTGCGACCAGTTCGCGAACGCCGCCGGGATACATCCGGAATCGGGTCCCGGTGGGTGTCCCGACGAACAGACGTGACCGGCCGACCGCCCGGGCGAGGCCGATGTCCTCGGTGTGCAGTGATCGCACCGTCGGGTTGGCGTGTCCCTCGACGGCGTCGTAGGTCTCGCGGCGGAGCGCGATGACCGGGCCGAAGGCGACGGTCGTTGCGACACGATCGCCCGCCAGGGTGAAGGCACCGCAGGCCATCAGGGCGGTCACGTTGGCGAGCAGGCTGGTCTGTTCGCCCGGTGTCGCCATGTCGTGCCACGGCTGCATCGAGACGACGGCGCTCGGGTGCCGGCCGACCTCGTCGACCAGGTCGTCGAGCAGGGTCGGTCCGGGCCGGACGTCGGCGTCGAGGAACACCAGCACCGGCTCGCTCCCCGTTCCGGCCCCGACCCAGCAGGCATGGGGCTTGCCCCGCCACCCGTCGGGTGGCTCGGGCGGCGTCACGACCTCCACGCCGTGTGCGTCGGCGACAGCGGCGGTCGCATCGGTCGAACGGTCGTCCACCACGACGATGCGATCGTGTGTGCGGCGCTGGGCGACGAGCGGAGCGAGGAGATGAGGGAGTTGGGCCTCCTCGTCGCGGGCGGGGACCACCACCGTCACCGCCGGGCGATCCGAAGCGTCCGGTGCGGCGGGCACCGTGCGGGGTCGGGCGAGGAGTGCCCAGCCGAGCAGCCAGCCCGCGGCGAAGAGCCCGAGGTCGAGCGGAGAGCCCGGCAGGAGGAGGTCGCCGAGCCGATCCACGACCCGAGGTTGGCACGACTCGCGGATTTCTCTCCAGATTTCTGCAAGACGGCCCCCGGTTCGCGCTCTGGACTCACATGAACCACCGCACCATCGACCCGAGCAATGCCGACCCGACGACTTGGCACTCCTGCATCCGTCGCCTCGCGATCGTCGCTGCGGTGACGGCGGGGGTCGTCGTCACCCCGGCGGCGGCAACGACGGCTGCGGCGGAGGATCCCGGCGTCGACTGCGCCGAGTGGGACGGCAGCCGGTTCGGCGTCGACGTCGACCGGCTGAACGCCTACATGGTGCGGGTGTCGTTCACCTACGACGACGCCGACGAGCCGATGGACGTGTGTCCCTACACGATCTTCTACTCGCTCCACGACGACGACGAGCCGACCGAGGCCGTCTGGTCCGCGTGGGTGCACGCCGACGACGTCGCTGCCGAGACCGAGTCGGTCGTCGGCGCGATGAAGATGCTCATCCCCCACGAGGGCTGTGACTGGGAGGTCCGTGTCGCCGTCGAGGAGTCGCTGCCGATCGTCCTCGACAGCCCGGACCTGTGCATCGACGACCTCGGCATCCGCGTCGTGCCGATCGTGCCGATCGAGCCCGACGTGCCGGTCGTGCCCGCTCGCCCCGTCGTCACCGTCGAGCCGGTCGCCCCCGTCCAGCCGGGCGTCACCGTCGAGCCGGTCGCCCCCGTCCAGCCGGGCGTCACCGTCGAGCCGGTCGCCCCCGTCCAGCCGGGGGTGCCCGAGATCTCGCCCATCCGCCGCGCATCGGTCGGCCCGTCGACGCCCACCGTCCGCTGATCGCCGTCATGTCTGCCATCCGCCACACCGACCCCACAGGCATCGACGTGCCGCTGACCGACCACGAAGGACATCCCGTGACGCTCCACTTCGCTCCCGCCTCGCTCCCCGCGACCCGTCCCGCCACCGCTCCCGCCACCGGCGACGACGCGCAGCTCCGGGCCACCCCGCTGTTCGACCCGGCGACCGTCGTCGACGACCCGGGGACCGATGCCGCAGCCGAGACCCTGGACGGGCCCGACGGAGGGCCCAAGCCGTCCTCGTACGCCCGGTGCGCCGACGGGGCGGGAACGCTCTCCCGCTTGTTCTTCTCAGACGACGACGGCGAACTCGCCCGAGCAAAGGCGATCTGTCGGACCTGCGGCCTCGCCGACGACTGCCTGCGCGGCGCGATCCAACGTGTCGAGCCCTACGGCGTCTGGGGCGGCAAGCTCGTCCTCGACGGAGTACCGGTCGAGTTCAAGCGCAAGCGTGGCCGCCCGCCGAAGCAGCCCAAGCCGGTCCTCGTCGTCGACGAGGTGCCGCTGCCCGACTGGGTCGCCTGAGGGTTCGACCGCGAAGACCGCGAAACCCGTTTGACCGAATCGCACGACTGTGGTTGTGTGGGTCATCACGAACGACGTGGCGCAAACGCGCACTGCGACACCGACTCGGTTCCGCCGAGATCACGAACCGACGAGCACACCGAGGAAAAGGAACGGCCGATGAGCACCGCACTGCACACCGCATTCGCTGCCAGCGCAGCCGTTCCCGCGCGCCCCCATGCCACGCCGACGGGCACGCGCCCGGTCAGCTGGCCGGCGGCGTATTCGGTCTCGTACTGCACCCGCGAACTCGGCTCGGCAACCGAGTTCGGCCAGAACCCGACGAATGGCGACGTGACCGCTGACGAGATGAAGCGAATCACCCCCGGCGTCCTCGGAGGACTGACGTAAGTACCACGTCAGATCACCTCTTCGAGGCCGCCGGGTTCCGACCCGGCGGCCTTCGTCGTTTTTCGACCCCGATCTCCAGCCACCCACTCATCCACCCCGCAACAGCGATTCATCCATCACCAACAGCAATCAATCCATCACCAACAGGAAGCAGCCATGACCAACGCACTCACGACCCGACCGGCCGTCAATCCGCACGACCACGAGCTCACCGACCACGCGACCCTCAACGACCCCCAGGAACTGGACATGACCACCTTCGAACCGCCCGCCGAGGGCATCAGCCGACCCGATCAACTCGATCCGGACAGTCCACCCGGACCCATCGCCGAACGCATCGACACCATCGAACCGGTGCGCGACCTGGACGGCGACGTCGACGCCGCCGCAGCCTCGCTCGCGGCTCGCCGGCCAGTGGCTCGTTGCGCCGACGGCAACGGAACGCTGACCGCACTCTTCTTCAGCGACCACGTCGCCGACATCGCCCGCGCGAAAGCGATGTGCGGTCTCTGCCCTTTGCAGGCCGAGTGCCTCGCCGGCGCCCTCGAGCGTGAGGAGCCGTGGGGCGTGTGGGGCGGCGAGTTGATCTCGGGCGGGCGCGTCATCGCCAACAAGCGGCCCTGCGGCCGGCCGCCCAAGCGGCCCCGTCCCGAGGTCGTCTACGACGAGATGGGCCCGGTCGAGCCGGTGCGCGTCGCCGTCTGAGCCGGCTGCCCCGGCACCGACGACGACGCCACCGTTCCACGCACCTCCATCCACACCTCCCCCCCGACGGACCGGGGAACGCCGCGAAACAACCGTTTCGTGGCGTTCCCCGAACGTTCAGCGTGAACGCGGGGCCACATCCGGCCTCCGTCATTACCCTTCGGGACATGGCCACCATCCGACCTCGACTGCTCGCTGTGTCGCTGGCGATCGCCGTGGTCGTGAGTGCGGTCGGCGCCCTCGTCTGGGCGAATGCAGTGGGTTCCGACCGTCGGGCGAACAACAATGACTCGGTCGTCCTCGATCAGCCTGGCGTCGAGGCGTTTCCCGACGCCGGGATCACCAACCCGGACATGGAGGGCGACGTCCTGCCCGTTGCCAACCTGTTCGATCGGGCCGGCGACGCCGTGTCGACCGCCGACCTCCTCGGTGACGACCCGCTGGTGCTCAACTTCTGGTTCAGCACGTGTGCCCCCTGCCGCAAGGAACTGCCCGACTTCGCCGACGTCCA
>JBCBDK010000003.1:11166-27289 GCA_038529675.1 Actinomycetota bacterium | reverse complement strand
TCGCGTGCGGAGTTGAACGTCTCCGCCGAACCGACGGCGGCCTTGTAGCCGTCACGGAAGTCGTACGCGCCGAGCAGCTTGTTGTTGCAGTCGAACGGTGCGTCGTCGGGGTTGTAGTCGGTGTCACCGAACATGCACGGCAGTTCGTCGAAGCCCTCGAGCTCAGGGAACGTGCCGTCGTCGGCGAATGACGGGTGCTCCGGCCAGATGCCGGAGTCGATGATGCCGACCACGACGCCCTCGCCGGTGTAGCCCGACTCGTAGACGCCGTTGGGGTCGTTGAGTCCGAGGAAGTCGCCTGTGCTGTCGGTCTGGAGCTGACGCATCTCGTTGGCGACGACGAACGAGACCGCAGGATCTCGTTCGAGCGCGGTGACCTCGGCGTCGGTCAGCTCCGCCTCGAAGCCGCTGATGGCGGTGGTGAAGGCGGTGCCGATGTCGGCGCCGCTGACGCCGGCGTCCGCTGCGACCTCTTCCTGCTCCTCGAGCAGATGCTCGGCGTACTCGACGACGGCGGGATCCGACGCATCGAGCTTCTCGCCGTCTTCGGGAGCGGTCGCCTCGAGGCCCGGTTCGTCGCCGTCGTACCCGACGATCGGGTCGGCGGCCATGACGACGATGTACGAGTCGGTCGGCGCCTCCTGGAGCGCGCTGACCGGGTCGAGTGCGTCGAGGCCGAGCATGCCGAGCGCGGCGAGTGCCATCGCCGTGATCGGGAGCCGCCGCTTGATACGTCGTCGGCCGCCGCCTGACGACGTGACGCGGCGAGCGTCAGGTCTGATCGCACCGTTGTGCGACGTCTTCCGTGAGGACACGTGGACTCCTTGGGGTTGCTTGCAGGGTGCAGCTCGTTCCGCCCGGAACGACCGCCTTGGCGAACGTAACGCGGCCCCGGCGAGCGCGCCAGCGAAATCACGGGCAGGATGAGTTCATGTCACGGATCGTGATGTTCTCGACCAAGTCGTACGACCGAGCGTGGTTCGAGTCAGCCCGTGACAGCGGAGCTGACAGCGACGCGACCAGCGACCCGAACAGCTCGCCGACCGACGACGATCACCTCGACATCACGTTCGTCGAGGCCCGCCTCACGGTCGAGACGGTGCCGCTCGCTGCCGGCGCCGAGGCGGTGTGCGTGTTCGTCAACGACGACCTGTCGCGACCCGTGGTCGCGGCGCTCGCCGAGGCCGGTGTCCGCTGTATCGCGCTGCGGTGCGCTGGGTTCAACAACGTCGACCTCGACGCCGCGAACGAGTCGGGCATCCATGTCGTTCGCGTGCCGTCGTACTCACCGAACGCCGTCGCCGAACACACGCTGGCCCTGATGCTCGCGTTGAACCGACGGATCCCCCGTGCGTTCAACCGGGTGCGCGACCGGGACTTCACGCTCGACGGGCTGGTCGGGTTCGACATGGCGGGCAAGACCGCCGCCGTGATCGGGACCGGAAAGATCGGGGCGATCGTCGGTCGGCTCCTGTGGCACCTGCGCTGCGACGTCGTGTGCGTCGACCCGTATCCGGACGACCACCTGGTGAGCCTCGGTGCCCGGTACGTCGACCTCGACGAGGCATTCGCCGTCGCCGACATCGTCACGCTCAACTGCCCGTTGACCGAGGAGTCGTACCACCTCGTCGATACGGAAGCGATCGAGCGGATGCGCCGGGGCGTCATGATCGTCAACACCGGGCGCGGCGCCCTGATCGACACCGATGCCGCGGTCGAGGGACTCAAGTCGGGGCAGATCGGATCGCTCGCACTCGACGTGTACGAGGAGGAGGGCGACCTGTTCTTCGAGGACCGAAGCGCAGAGGTGCTGCAGGACGACACGTTCGCCCGGCTGCTCACCTTCCCGAACGTGCTCATCACCGCCCACCAGGCGTTCCTGACCGACGAGGCGCTGTCGGCGATCGCGACGACCACGATCGACAACGTGCGCACCGTCCTGGCCGGCGGCGACTCCCCGAACCGGGTCGGCTGATCATGGCGGATCGCTCGGTGGCGGACGGTTCGGTGGCGGACGGCTCCGGGGTCGCATTCGCGTCGCGTCAGGGTCGGCTCGTGCTGACCACCGTCGTGCTCGGCTCCGCCGTCGCGATGCTGACCGCGACCGTCGTCAACGTGGCGCTCCCGACGCTGGCGCGCGACCTGGGCGCGGGCGCGTCAGGCCAGAAGTGGATCGTCAACGGCTACACGCTGACGTTGGCGTCGCTGATCCTCATCGGCGGTTCCTTCGGTGACCGGTTCGGGCGGGTGAGGATCTACCGAATCGGCGTCGCGTGGTTCGCCGTCGCCTCGCTGCTCTGCGCGATCGCTCCGAACACCGCGGCGCTCATTGCTTGCCGTCTCCTGCAGGGCGTCGGTGGCGCACTGCTCACGCCGGGCAGCCTCGCGATCATCCAGGCGACGTTCCGCCCCGACGACCGCGGACGTGGAGTCGGCGCGTGGTCGGGCATCACCGGCATCGCCGGGGCGATCGGCCCCCTCGTCGGCGGGCTCGTGGTCGAGGCGTCCTGGCGCGCCGTGTTCGTGTTGAACGTCCCGATCGCGATCGCCGCGTTCGCGCTGTCGTTCCGTGTGCCGGAGTCGAAGGACCCGTCTGCACGCGAGCAACCGATCGACGTTGCCGGCGCCGTCCTCACGACGACGGTGCTCGGCGGGGCGTCGTTCGCACTTATCGAAGGCCCCGAGGCCGGCTGGGCGTGGTGGGAGATCGCCGCGGCGGTCGCGGCGGTGGCCGCCGCAATCGCGCTCTGGATCGTGGAGCGAGGTCGGCCCAACGCGATGGTTCCGCTCGACCTGTTCGCCGACCGCGTCTTCGCCGCCGCCAACCTGCTGACGTTCGCGATCTACGGCGGGATGGGTGTGCTGTTCTTCCTGCTGTCGGTGCATCTGCAGGTGACGGGTGGCTGGTCGCCGCTCGCAGCGGGAACGGCGCTGCTCCCCGTCACCGCGATCATGCTGGTGTTATCGGCCCGGGCGGGCGAGGTCGCGAGCCGGATCGGCCCGCGATGGCCGCTCACCCTCGGGCCGTTGGTCGTGGCGATCGGCATGGTCGCGATGACACGCATCGGGACCGATCCGTCGTTCGTCACCGACGTGTTGCCCGCCGTGGTCGTCTTCGGGCTCGGGCTCGCCTGCATCGTCGCGCCGGTCACGTCGACCGCACTCGACGCAGTACCCGACCGACGGTCGGGCGCGGCGTCGGGCGTCAACAACGCCGTCGCCCGAACCGCCGGCCTGCTGTTCGTGGCGGCCGTGCCAGGCCTGGTCGGGTTGACGGGTGACGCACTCGGTGATCCGGCCCGCCTCGAACCCGGCTTCGATCGGGCGATGCTGGTGTCCGCAGCGGTCGTCGCCGGCGCCGGCGTGCTCGGCCTGCTCCTGCTGCCGGGTCGCCGACCGTCGGAAGCGGGCTACCACCGCCACGGCGTGAAGGTGCACGTCCACACCTGCCCGGTCGACGGCACCGTGTCGTCGTCGACCACCGACGAACTCGACGCCGTCCCCGCCTGATCACACGAACGGATGATCTGCGCGGCCGACGTGTCCGTCAGCAGGCGGCGGGGTGAGGGTCGTCGCCGAGTTCGGCCTGGAGGCGGGCGAGTTCGGCCCGCAGGTCGGTGGCCGCGTCGGCGTACTCGGGGCGATCGATCACGTTGGTCGTCTCGAGCGGGTCGGCGACGAGATCGAACAGTTCCCACTCGACCGGGTCGGTCGGGCCGCTGGCCCCGAGTTGGCCGAGCGGATCGTTGTAGTAGCAGATCAGCTTGTGCGCCTCGGTCCGCACGCCGTAGTGGGCCGGCACCTCGTGCGCACCGTCACGGTGCATCCAGTAGCGGTAGTACATCGACGTTCGCCAGTCGGCGGGCTCCTCGCCCCGCAGCACCGGTGCGAATGACCGACCCTGCACCTCGTCGGGTATCGGGACGCCGGCGAGTTCGAGGAACGTCGGCGCGACGTCGACGTTGAGCGCCATCGCGTCGGTGGTCGAACCGGGCTCGATCCCCTGCGGGTAGCGCACGAGGAACGGCATCGCCAACGACTCCTCGTACATCAGCCGCTTGTCGAACCAGCCGTGGTCACCGAGGAAGAACCCCTGATCACTCGTGTACACGACCACCGTGTCGTCGGCGACGCCCAACTCGTCGAGCCGGTCGAGGAGGCGGCCGACGTTGTCGTCGATCGACGCGATGGTCCGCAGGTAGTCCTTGATGTAGCGCTGGTACCGCCAGCGGACCTCGTCGTCCTCGCTCAGTCCGGCCGGGACCGGCGACTTGAGGTCGAGGATCGGGTCGAGGTCGGCGAGGCGCATCTTCATCGCCTGCACGACCGCGGCACGGGTGGCGTGGTCGTCGAACATCGTGTCGGGTTCGGCGATGTCGACGTCGTCGTACAGCGTCGCGTGTGCGGGCGCCGGTTCCCAGTGGCGGTGCGGGGCCTTGTGATGGCAGAGCAGCAGGAACGGCCGATCCGGGTCGAGTGTATCGAGCCAGGCGATGCAGTCGTCGGTGATGAGGTCGGTCACGTAGCCGCCGCGCTCGATCACCTCGGTCGCATCGGGATGCTCCGGATCGGGGCTGGGGCCGAGCATGACCGGGTTGTGGTAGTGCCCCTGACCGGGCAGGACACGCCAGTCGTCGAACCCGGTCGGGTCGTGGCGAGGGCCGTGGCCGAGGTGCCACTTGCCGAACATCGCGGTCTGATACCCAGCCGCCTGCAGCAGCTTCGGGAAGGTGACGAGCGAGTTGTCCATGTGCGTGTCGAGGGTGGTCACGCCGTTCACGTGGTTGTACGTGCCGGTGAGGATCGAGGCGCGGCTCGGTGTGCAGATCGAGTTCGTGCAGAAGCACCGATCGAACCGCATGCCGCCGGCCGCGATCCGATCGAGGTTCGGCGTCTCGTTGATCCGGCTGCCGTACGCGGAGATCGCGTGCGCGGCGTGGTCGTCGCTCATGATGAACACGAAGTTCGGCCGCTTCACGACAGCGACCGTACGTGCCGCTCCGTGCCCGGTGCCAGCGACCAGGATGGGCCGATGGGACTCGACGTCGAGCTGGATCGGCTTCTCGACGCAGCACGGCGTGCGTACGTCGCTGCGCGGCCGGCGTCGGCGGCCGATGCGGACCGGGCTCGGCGGGTGCAGCCCGGCGGCAACACCCGGTCGGTCCTGTGGTTTGACCCGTTCCCGTTCCGGGTCGAGTTCGCCGAGGGTCCGTGGCTGACCGACGTCGACGGCCACCGCGTGCTCGATCTGCTCGGGAACTACACCGCCGGCCTCCTCGGCCACACGCCCGGTCCGGTGCGTGACGCCGCCGTGGCCGCAATCGACTCGGGGTGGGCGTACGGCTCGGTGCACCGGGACGAGATCGCACTCGCCGAGCGGTTGGTCGAACGATTCGATTCGATCGAGCAGGTGCGGTTCACGAACTCGGGGACGGAAGCGAATCTGATGGCGCTGGCCGTCGCGCTGCACCACACGGGGCGATCGAAGGTCCTCGTGTTCGAGCACGGCTATCACGGCGGCGTGCTCACGTTCGGAGCAGCCGGTGGGTCCGGCAGCGCAGCGAGCCCGGTGAACGTGCCGCACGACTGGGTGATCGCTCGGTTCAACGACATCGATCAGGTCGATGCGCTGTTCGCCGACCACGGTGACGAGATCGGCGCTGTCCTCGTCGAGCCGATGCAGGGCTCGGGCGGCTGCATCCCCGGCGACGCTGCGTTCCTCGCCCGGCTCCGCTCGGCGAGCACGGAGCACGGTGCGCTCTTGATCTTCGACGAGGTGATGACGTCGCGCTTCTCGACCGGCGGCGCACAGCAGCTGCTCGGGATCGCGCCGGACCTCACGACGCTCGGGAAGTACCTCGCGGGAGGGTTCACGTTCGGGGCGTTCGGAGGGCGCGCCGACGTGATGGCCCACTTCGACCCGGCCGAAGGCGGCGCGCTCGGCCACGCGGGGACGTTCAACAACAACGTGGTGTCGATGGCCGCCGGCATCGCAGCGCTCGACCACGTCCTCGACGCGGGCACCCTCGACGCCGTACACGCCCGCGGCGACCGGTTGCGTCGGGCGCTGAACGTGGTGTTCACCGAGGCCAGGGTGCCGATGTGCGCGACCGGATCCGGGTCGCTGATGAACGTGCACGGCACGGCGGGTCCGGTCCACAGTGCCGCGGACCTCGCCGGTCGGGACGATCGCTGGAAGGAGCTGTTCTTCCACCGGATGCTGACCGACGGGTACTTCGTGGCGCCGCGGGGGTTCATCGCGCTGAGCGTCGAGATCACCGACGCCCACGTCGACGAGGTCGTGGCCGCGGCGGGTCGGGCCGTCGCGGTCTGAGCAGCGTCCGGCCGGGCCGGCCGGGGTCGGCACGGGCCCGAACGGAGTCGGAACCCGGGTGACCGCTGGCGGTAGGTGCCGCGTCGTTAGCATCGCCGCCATGTCGTGGCGACTGCCGCATCGAACCACCATGATCGCCCTCGCGCTCGTCGCCGGGGGTGCGGTGGTCGTCGCCTGCGGTACGACCGACTCGGCGTCGCGCGAAACGCTGCCGCCGATCGTGACCACCACCTCGTCGACGCTCCCACCGACCACACCGCCCGAGCAGGCGGAGCGGATCTTCTACACGATCCAGCGCGGCGACACGCTCCAGGCGATCGCCAACGAGTTCCGTGTGAGCGTGAACCTGATCATCGAGCTGAACGGGATCACGAACCCCGACGCGATCGCCGCCGGCCAGACGATCGAGATCCCGACGGGGCTGCTCGTCGTCGATCAGGCACCGGTCGACGAGACGACCACCGTTCCCTGACGGGTCCCGGGCGTGCGTGACCAATGGCCCTGGGGGGCGGGGTCGCGCTTCATAGAAT
This sequence comes from Actinomycetota bacterium, assembly GCA_038529675.1. Taxonomy (GTDB): domain Bacteria; phylum Actinomycetota; class Acidimicrobiia; order Acidimicrobiales; family Ilumatobacteraceae; genus Ilumatobacter_A. The sequence continues at coordinate 20,425 of JBCBDK010000003.1, read as the reverse complement.
CGTCGCATGAGCTTCTGGCCGAACGCCGAACACTGGAGCGTCTCGATTCCGCTCCACACCCCTCACCAGCGTCTCGACGTGCTCGCCGAGGACGGGGTCGCCGTGCTCACCGACGCCCCGTTCGAGGTGCCCGAGTCCGAGTATCTGGCGATGGAGTACATGGACTGGAAGTCGGGCGGCGACACGAACTTCGCGCCGATCGCGTCGGCCGACGGCGAGCTCGACTGCCGCGGTTTCTGGGACAAGGGCAAGACCGACAAGGACGCGCTCTGGACATCGAACGCCGAGCTGTGCCCGACGATCCGCGAGTACGTCGACGGTGTCGGCGCCAACTTCGGTCGGGTCCGCACGATCAAGCTGGAGCCGCAGAACCGCGAGGCCGCGATCCGCTCGCTGCACCGTGACGACAACAACCGGTTCAACCCCGACGACGAGGGATGGGTCGTGCGGTCATGGGTCGAGCTGACCGACAACCCCGACAGCTACATGCTGCTGTTCGACAACGACGCCGACGGTCTGCCCGACCCGGCGACCGAGCGACGCGTACCGCTGCATCGCGGCGCGCGGTTCGTGGTGGACACCCAGCGGCTGTGGCACGTCGTGGTGCATCCCGGGGCCGAAGCCCGCTACGCCCTGATCACGAGCTTCGAGTCCGGCCCGGCGCTCGACGAGTTCATCCACGCCAATCTCGCCGACGCCCCCGTCACCGCCTGAACCGTCGCTGCATCACGTCTGGGGTCTCACGTCTGGGGTCTTACATTTCGGGTCTGACTCCACACGTGATGGTGGCTCCTCGAGGGCGGTGTGCCGTTCAGGCCTCGACCGACCGGCGGCGCCGCTCGAGGTGGGTGCGCTCGGCCGGGTTGGCCGCAAGTTCGAGCGCTCTCGAGAACGCCGCCGCGGCCGCTCCGCCCCGACCGGATCGGGCGAGGAGCTCGCCGCGGGTCGCGTGCGTGAGGTGCAGCCGGTCGAGCGTGTCGCCGTGGTCGGCGGCGGCCGCATCGAGTGCGCGCAGCCCGGCGTCGGGGCCATCGGCCATCGCGATCGCTGCCGCGCGATTGAGCGCAACGACGGGGGACGGTCTCATCGCGGCGAGCTGGTCGTAGAGCGCGACGATGCTCGGCCAGTCGGTGTCGCTGGCGGTTCGGGCGTTCGCATGGTGCGAGGCGATCAGCGCCTGGAGTTGGAACGACCCGGGTCGCTGCTGCGACAGCGCCCGGTGCAGCACGTCGTTGCCCGCGCCGATCTCGTCGAGGTGCCATGTCGACCGATCCTGCTCGTCGAGCAGAACGAGTGCATCGTCGGCGAAGCGCGCGTCACGACGAGCGTGTGTGAACCGCATCACGGCGAGCAAGCCGAGTGTCTCCGGATCACCGTCGTCGAGCCGCGCGAGGAGCTCGGTCAGCCGGATCGACTCCGCACAGAGGTCGACGCGATGCGCCCCCGACGCTCCGGATCGGCTCAGGTAGCCCTCGTTGAACACGAGGTACAACACGGTGTGAACGAAGCCGAGTCGGTCGCCGAGCGGGCCGGGGCCCGGCTCCGCGTCCAGATCGTCGCGCTCACCTGGGAGGTGCATCGGGATCCCCGCGGTACGGATCTTCCGCTTCGCTCGGGTGATGCGCTGCGCGATCGTCGGTGTCGGTACGAAGAACGCCGCGGCGATCTCGTCGGTCGTCAGACCGGCGACCAAGCGAAGCGTGAGCGCGACCTGCGAGTCGGCGTCGAGGGCCGGGTGACAGCACAGCAGCATCAGACGCAGCCGTTCATCGCCGGGATCGAACCCGCCGTCGGTCATGACGACGCTCCCGTCGACGCCTCGCCGTCCGTCGTCGGCACCTCGACCCACGGCATCCACCTCGCCATCGCCGAACGCAAGCTCCGGCTCGGCGGCGCGAAGGCGCCGCGCAACCCTCGTGGACCGGCGCAGGGCGTCGATCGCCTTGCGCCGTGCGACCTGATGGAGCCACGCAGCGGGGTTGTCGGGAACACCGTCATCGGGCCATCGCGTCGTCGCTTCGATCAGCGCGTCCTGCACCGCGTCGTCGGCGAGGTCGAGGTCGCCGAAGCGTCGAGCGACGACGGCGATCACCCGGCCCGCGTCGTGGCGGACCAGGTGATCGATCGCCTGCTCGACGTCGGATCTCATCCGCCCTGGGGGTCGCCCGTCGAGGCGTCGGGTCGGAACTGGATCGGTCGCACCTCGAAGCTCGCCGCGGGGATCGGGATCTTCCGGGCGATGGCGAGCGCGGCGTCGAGGTCGGGCGCCTCGACGACGTAGTAACCGCCGAGTTGCTCCTTGGTCTCGGCGTACGGACCGTCGGTGATCGACTCGGCACCATCGGCCTGGCGGGTGAGCGTGGTCGCCGTGTCGGTGCTGGCGAGGCCGCCGCCGCTGATGAAGGCACCGGACTCGATGAGTTCCTGGTTGAAGCGCATCCAGGCGCCCATCATCTCCTGGAACTCGGGGCTGCCGGGAGCGAAGTCGAGCCGCTGCTGCTCGTCGCTGTAGGCAAAGATCATGTATTCCATGGGTTCAGTCTTCCTGTCGTGAGCGTGTGGGGTGAACGTGTCTGGTGGTGGTGAGGTGGTGGTCGAGGTGATGGCTGCCGGCGCGGTCAGGCGGTGGCGGCCCGGTCGAGCCGTTCGAGCGTCGTCGCCATGTCCGCGGCGAGGTGCGCCGAGCGATCGGTGACGCCGGCTCGGCGTTGGAGCCAGCGGATCGGCGCCGGCGACGGCCGGTCCTGACTGACCGACTCGGTCACGAGGGTGCCACCGTCGATGGACTCGAACTCGTACGTCCAGGTCGCACCGGACTTGCCCGGCACGCTGAAGGCGAAGCGGCGACCACGATCGGCGGCGATCACCGTCGGCTTGGTCGACCACGACGTCGAGCCGAGGCGGTTCTTGCCGACGAAGCGAGCGCCGACGGTCGCATGCGTCGAGCCCTTGATCCAGCGGGCCTCGGTCGTCTCCGGGCTCCACTCCCCCATGCGGGTCACGTCGGTGACGATGTCATAGATCGCCTCCGGCGTGGCGGCGATCGTTCGCTGGACGCGAGCGGCGACCGGGCTTGGCGCAGCTCGCGTCCCGGCGGTGGACGGGTGGTCGATGGTGGTCATGTTGGTCTCCGTGGTGGTCGGAACGCAGCTGCTCTGCGTTCGTTCACCTGGTTGACGCAGCCGTCGACCAGATTCGACAGCGCACGACGAGAAATCTCGAGATTCCTCCTTCGCCCACCGTCCCTCCTGGTGTCAGACACACGTGGGGATCCGTCCCCACGTGTGTCTGACACCAGGAGGGGGACGGTCAGAACGCAGCGGCGAGGACGTCGTCGTAGGTGGCGGCGAGATGGAAGGTCATCTCGTCGCGGACCGACTCGGGGACGTCGTCGATGTCGCGGCCATTGCGCTTGGGGAGCACGACCTCGGTCAGCCCCATCCGATGTGCGGCGAGCACCTTCTGCTTCACGCCGCCGATCGGGAGCACCTGCCCTTGGAGCGTGATCTCACCGGTCATGCCGACGGTCGGCTTCACCGGCGTGCCCGTGAGGAGCGACACCAGCGCCGTCGTCATCGTCACCCCCGCAGACGGACCGTCCTTGGGCACGGCACCGGCGGGCACGTGAACGTGGAACCGCCGACGGAGCGCATCGTCGTCGAGACCCAACTCGTCGGCGTGGCTCCTGACGTAGTTGAGCGCGATCTGGGCCGACTCCTTCATGACGTCGCCGAGTTGTCCGGTGAGCGTGAGGCCGGGTTCCGTGTCGGGGCCGGTCGGGAAGGCGGTCGTCTCGATGAAGAGCACGTCGCCGCCGATGCCGGTGACGGCGAGCCCGGTTGCGATACCCGGCTCGGAGGTGCGCTCCGGCACCGCCACCTCGGGGTCGTCCACCTTGGGCCGGCCGATCCACTCGGTGAGCTCGTCGGGCACGATCGCGATCGGCGTCATCGTGCCCGTGGCCACCTTCGACGTCACCTTACGAACGAGTCGTCCGAGCTCACGCTCCAACGACCGCACCCCCGCCTCACGGGTGTATCCGCGGATGATCGCACCGATCACCTCACGGTCGATCGTGACCTCGTCCGGTGTCAGACCGGCCCGCTCGACCTGACGGGGAACGAGGTAGCGCTCGGCGATGAACGTCTTCTCGTCCTCGGTGTATCCGTCGAGGCGCACGAGGTCCATCCGGTCGAGGAGTGGGCCGGGGATGGTGTCGGCCACATTCGCCGTTGCGATGAACACGACCTCGCTCAGGTCGAGATCGACCTCGAGGTAGTGGTCGCGGAACGTGTGGTTCTGTGCCGGATCGAGCACCTCGAGCAACGCCGCTGTCGGGTCCCCCGACCAGCCGCCGGCGGCGAGCTTGTCGACCTCGTCGAGGAGGATGACCGGGTTCATCGTGCCCGCCTCCTGCAACGCTCGCACGATGCGGCCGGGCTGGGAGCCGACATAGGTGCGGCGATGACCGCGGATCTCTGCCTCGTCGCGCACGCCACCGAGCGCGACGCGCACGAACTTGCGTCCCATCGACCGGGCGATCGACTCGCCGAGCGACGTCTTGCCGACACCGGGAGGGCCGACGAGCGTGATCACCGACCCGGCGCCGCGCACCGCACGGGTGCCGTCGGCGTCCACGCGGGCATCGAGCCCGCGCTCGCGGCGAAGCTTGCGAGTCGCGAGGAACTCGACGATGCGTTCCTTCACGTCGGTGAGGCCGTAGTGGTCCTCGTCGAGCGTCGATTGCGCTGCGTCGAGATCGAGGTTGTCGTCGCTGCGCTCGGTCCACGGCAACTCGAAGATGCGGTCGAGCCAGGTCCGAACCCACGAGTGCTCGGGTGACTGGGCGCTCATCTGTTCGAAGCGGTCGAGCTCCTTGGCGATGAAGTCCGTGACGCTCGCAGCGACGAGGCCGGTGTCGACGAGTTCGGCCAGCTTCGTGCGGAACTCGCCGACCACGTCGTCGTCACCTTCGCCGAGCTCCTTCTTGATCGCGTTCAGTTGCTGGCGCAGCATGAAGTCGCGCTGCTGCTTGTCCATGCCTTCGCTGACGTCGTTGCGGATGGTCTCGGCGACCTGCAGTTCGGCCAGGTGGTTGCGAGCCCACGAATGGATGGCGTCGACACGGTCGGCCACGTCGACGGCCTGGAGCACTCGGAGGCGATCGTCGTCGGCGAACTCGGCCCAGAGCGCCACACCGTCGGCGAGCGCACCGGGGCGGTCGACGGTCGTTCGGAGAAGCTCGGGCAGGCGACGGGAGTTGCGTTGTTGCGCGATGAGCTCGAGCGTGGCGCGCAGCTCGCGGGTGGCGGCGAGGAGCGATTCCGTCGGCTCGGCGTCGGTGACCAACTCGACGTCGGCTCGCTCGGGGCCGCCGTCGGTGTGTCGGGCGACGATGCGAACCCGCTGCTCGGCGAGGAGGATGGCGCCAGGTGAACCGTTGGGCAGGTTGCCGACGTTCGGGACGCGGGCGACGACGCCGATGGTGCGTTCGTCGCCGCCGGTCAGGACGATCCGACCGGCACCGCCGGCATCTGCCTCGGCGACGGCGGCCTCGACGGGCGGGCGCGCCTCGTCGGTCAGCGTGATCGTGACGGTTGCGCCGGGAAGGAGCGGCGCAGGCAGGTGGAGGGAAGGAAGGCGAGTGAGTGTCTCTATGATGGACATATCGCCACGCTAGAGGAAGCTTTTTTGAGTTCCAACGACTCAAGATAGGGGAATATCGAGCGGCGTCGATGTGTTCCCGCCTCGTCGGCCTCCGGTATCGTGCAGCCGTGGTTCGCCATTCGGCTGCGACGCAGGCCGAGACCCGTGCACGGGTCCTCGAGGCGGCGTTCGACGAGTTCTCGTCACGCCCGTTCAGCAAGGTCAGCATCGACGACGTCGCCGCCCGTGCCGGGTTCACGAAGGGCGCGGTCTACTCCAACTTCGCATCGAAGCGAGACCTGCTGTTCTCGGTGCTCGAGCAGTACATCGACGACGTCGGGACCGACTACGTCAGCGCGACCGTCGACGGACGTGTCGACGACATCGCGACGGCGGTCGGTGATCGAGCCGGCCGCACCGGGCGCGACACACTCCGGTACTTCCGGGTGCTGAGTGCGGTGTGGACCGAGGCGATGCACGATGACGAACTGGCCGAGCGGCTCCGTGCGTTTCGCCGCGCCCATCGCGATCGGATCGCCGCCGCCGTCGTCGAGCGGGGTTCGGCGGTCGGTATCGATCTGAGCGACGTTGCCGACGACCTGTCGATCGGGATCATCGCGATGTCGGTCGCCACGTTCTTCGAGACGGCGATCGACCCCGACGTCGACCCCGCCCGAGTGCATCGCACGATGATCGATCTGATCGTCGCCGGGGTGCTCGCGACCCGGGGCGACTCAGCCTGAGGCCGACTCGAGCAGGGCGACGATGTCGTCGTTGCCGCGCTGGCTCGCCCAGTCGACCGGCGCGACGCCGTTGCCGTTGACGGTGTTGGGGTCCGCACCGCGCTCGAGCAGCAACTCGGCGGCGGCGAGTTCGCCCATGAACGCCGCCGATGCGAGCGCGGTCTCGCCGCGCTCGTCCATCGCGTCGATGTCGGCACCTGCGTCGAGCAGGAGGGCGAGCATCGCCGCGTCACCGCCGGTGTCGATCACCAACTGCGGGATCGTGCGGCCCGGGGGGTCCTCGCGATGGTCGAGGTTGGACCCGGCGGCGATGAGCAGCTCGGCGGCCTCGAGCTGACCGGCGATTGCCGCCCGGGTCAGGGCGGAGTGCCCACTCGTGCCGCGACGATCGGGGCTGGCGCCGGCGTCGAGGAGGAGCTCGACGATCTCGATCCGGCCGGCCTCGGCGGCCACGTGCACGATCGGCACGGCGCCGCCGATCAGCAGCTCGGGGTCGGCGCCGCGGTCGAGTGCGGCGGCCGCGGCTGCAGCGTCGTTCTCGCGTTGGGCGGCCAGCAAGGCCTCGTCGGGGTCGAGGTCGGCTGCGCCCTCCGGCTCGCCCTGCTCGGCGGGTTCGTCGGCGGCGGCGGTGGACTCGGTCGGCTCCACCGGGTCGGCGTCGTCGGACGACGAGGTGCACGCCGTGGTCAAGGTCAGCGCGGCGACGAACACGGCCAGGGCGGCCGGTCGGCGATCGGTTCGAGTGATCATTTGGATACCAATGGTATCTCATCGCTGACGTGTCGTCCAGCGGTCGGTCGCCGCCGGTGTCTCAGGTGAGCGGGCCGATGCGATCGCCGAGCTGATGCAACCCGCAGCAATCGGAGTGGTCGCGGCGATCGGCGTGGTCGTCGGCGCACGGGCCTACCTCGCCCACGTCGGCCGGTGGGCGTACGTGAGGCATCACCACACCGAAACCTGGGGCGACGATGCCTTCGACCGATCAGGTTTGATCGGCGAGCCAGCCGACCGGCGCGGGAGGTGTCGGACACGTCCGCGGGCGCGTCGGGAGCGGCACCCACTGCGCTCTGTGACACCCCTTGCGTACGCTGGTCGAGCGAGCTCGACCAGCCCTCGATGAACCTGGCGGTCCGACGAGAACACACCGTTCGGAGGCCGAGGACGCTGCTCGAGTACGACCATGTGCCCAACTTCGCCATCACCGGCCACACCGGCGTCGAAGAGCTGGAGCTTCGCTGCGCGCCGTGCCACGGACGGCCGCACCGCGTGGTCTCGTGACGCATGAAGACACTGCGCCACGGTGCGACGAGCCGAACGACGTCCTCCAACACCGCTATGCCGCATACTCCAGCTCGAGTGCAGCGTGGGTCTGTGGGCCGGCGAACCCGTCCACCTCGAGACCCTCATCGGCCTGGAACGCCCGGACTGCGTCCTGGGTCGCCGGACCGAACTGCCCATCGATCGCGAGATCGGGGAACCCACGCTCCACCAGTGCCCGCTGCAGGGCCTCGACCCGCTCGCCGACGTGGCCCAGCCGAAGGACTCCGCTGGCAGGCTCCGCGACGTACTCCGCGCCCCCGGAGTCGTCGACCGGCGCTCCGTCGTCAGCCGACTCTCCGTCGGCCGGCTCGACGCTCGACGCCTCGTCATCGGTCGAGTCGACGCCCGACCCCGCGTGATCATCGGCCGTGGAATCGAACTCCGAGACCGCAGCACCAGTCGACGTCCAGCTCAGTGAACGCGTCCCTCGTGCGGGGCATCGGACCGGATCGATGGTCTCGTCGGTATCCCCGAGGACGACCTCGGCGCTGACCCTCAACGACGCGTCCACCACGAAGTCGGCTCCCGAATGTGCCAGTCCCAGCTCCAACTCCATCGACCCGACGTCGTCGACCAGCTGGTACGGCGCCAGCAGATCGTTGGTCACGTCATCGACGCAGTCGACGAGGACCAGCCGCGCCGTCACGGACCGGTCGAGGTCCACCACGATCGACGACGACCACGACGCCGCTTCCGTCGAGGACGAGAAGCTGCGCGGGATCTCGAACTCGAGCGGCCCGAAGATCGATCCGTCGGGCCCCGAGGCCGAGACGAGGTACGCCGCGTCGGTCCGCTCGAACTGGAGCGCGAGCGACACCTCGACGTCGACGCCCCGGTTGATCCCGTCGATCCCGGTCAGCTGACTGTCAGACACCTCGAGCAGCAGCCCGTCCGGCACGACGACCTGCAACGCGTCGTCGACGGGTTCGACCGCCACGTCGCCGTCAGCCGACTCGTCGGGGTCGTCGACGACCTCGACGTCGGCCGACACGACGGGTTCTGGGCCTGGCTCGGGAGGACCAGGTCGCGCACCGACTGCCCAGAGCAACGCAGCGCCGCCCACGGTCACGCCGACCGCGGTGACGCCCGACTTCCCGATCGCCAGTGTGCGACCTCGTGGCGTCTTCACGGTCACGACACCCGTCGAACTGACGCCGATCGTCGAACCGTCGGGTCCGATCAGCTGCACACCGACCTTCGCGCCACGACCGATCCCACTGTCGATCGGCACCGAGATGCTCGCCTGGACCGGACCGTGGCCCGCTCGGAGCGAGAGAGCCGGCGCATCGATGTCCAGCAGTCGCCCCCGGAAGCTCAGCCGGAAGCTGACGTCGATCGAGGCATCGCCGACGTTGACCAAGGAGACCTTGATCCTGACGCCGTCCTCGGACACGACGATCCTCGGCGACGTCAGGAACTTGATGCGAGCCGCGCCCGTCGAGTCGACCTTCGGCTGCTCCGTCGAGTCGCCGGTCGTCTGGTCGGTGGTCCCCTTGGTGTCGGTCATCGTCAACCCTCCCGTTGCGATTGCCCTTCCAATCACCAGAGTC
>JBCBDK010000003.1:0-11066 GCA_038529675.1 Actinomycetota bacterium | reverse complement strand
GCTCGCGGCCGCGCTCGGCGCGGGTCGACCGGATGACGACCTCACACACTCCGTCCGAGTGGCCGAGCTCAGCGCCGCGATGTTTCCGACCGCGTGCGGATCGAACGACCGCTCGACGGCCGGCGAGACGTCGATCGCGCCCCAGTTCGGCGTTGGCTACAGATCGTTGCGTTCGGTGCTGGGCGGTTGCGAGCGTGCGTTCGCGATCGCCCACCGTATGAATCGGGTGAGCAAGGTGACCCCGACGACACCGACGACCACGACGAGGCCGACCGTCCGGAACGACCAGCCGCCGATCAACGCGATCACCCCGACCACGACGACGTAGCCGATCACCAACGGGATGCTGGAGATCCAGTACGCGATGTCCTGCACGATCCAGTCGCGGGTACTGCCATTCGACGCCGGTCGCCTGTCCGGCTGCGTCGCCATCGCAACATCCTGGCAGTTCGACAGCCCACGAATCCGGCAGCAGCCTCGACCTCGGGCACTGAGCAGTCGAACACACGAACCGCTGCGACGACGCGGGCCGGCCCGATGTGACGCGTCCTCCCTGGTCCGGACGGTCCGTGGGTGTCGTCCTTTCCGGAACGGTCGGCAAGCCGCCCACGACGTGGCGATGAATCGCTCCGGTGCCAGCGTTCCCCGGCGTGGCCGCAGGCGCGCGCCGTTCGGACACCACTACGGTCTCGTCATGGCTCGGACGAGAACCGTCGCGGTCCGAATGGTTGGTGCCATCGGTGTCGTGCTCGCCCTCGCCGCCTGCATCGGCTCCGATGCCGACGACGACGATCCCGACGTGACCTCGACCGCCGAGTCGACCACGGTCGACGAGTCGGCCGACACCACCGAGCCCCCGGACGCAGCCGCCACCCCCACGACCGAGTCACCGCCGACGACCGAACTCCCACCGACCACCGTCAGCGATGCCGACCTCGCCGCCGAGGTCGAGGCCGCCTACCTCGCAGCGTTCGACGCCTACCACGCCGCCCTCCTCGACCCCAGCAACGAAGCCCTCCGCGACGCAGTCCGAGACACGCACAGTGGCGACGGCGAAGCCGAGAGAATCGAGATCTTGGATGACCTCGTTGCACTCAATCGGATCGCTCGTTCTCACCCCACGCTCGTGCCGGTCGCCACCGTGACGGGCTCGGTCAGATTCGAGAACGAGTCGCGCACGCAAGCGTCTCTGGTGGCCTGCGAGATCATCCCGGAGTGGTTCTTCGAGGTCGGTTCGGGACCGAACGGAGAGGACGCCCTGCTGCGCGACACCGTCCTGAGGGCGGATGTGATCGCCGTACTCGAGATCGAGGACGACGTCTGGACCGACGCCGGTGGGTCGACAACGAGCGAGCAGGTCGGGGTAGCAACATGCGACGAATGACATTCGGCGTCTGCGCCGTATCGATCCTTGCGCTCGGCCTTACCGCTGCGGATTCAACACCTGCGTCCGCCTCCCCGCCCCCGGCCGACGAGCCGGATCCCTCAACGCCGCTGCCCGGGAGCGGCCGGACCGATGGCCCCACCATTCCCGAGCGGCCGGATGCTCCGACGCCACCTGAGCCGGTGGACGTGGACGACGACGTGGTCACCGTGACCGTGAACGACACCACCACCGAGACGACGCCGGGCATCCGGTTCGACACTCCCGAGTCCAGCGGACCCGCCTGCAGCCCCTGGTCGCCCACGCAGAGCTTCGAGTCAGCGCAAGACGACGACCCGCTCCTTCCCGGACTCAATCGGACCGAGCCCGACGGCACGATCTCCACCTGGTCCACCCGCAGCTGCGACGGCCAAGCACCCGACTTCGCGTGGATCCCCACCTCTGTAGATCCCGTCGTCGTCATCGACAACGCGATCGCACAGGCGATCGAGCGCATTCCGCGGCCGACGCCCGAGATCAACCCCGCCCCGGACGTCGGCAGCTACGTCAACCTCGGCCTCTGGCTCGCCACCACCGACCCCGGCCCGATCGACGTCACCGCCAGCGTCGGTGGCGTGTCCGCCACGGCCACGATCACGCTCGTGTCGACGACGTTCGATCTCGGCGACGGCACCACGATCACCTGCGACGGCAACGGCACGCCCATCCCCGACGACGCCGTCGAGTCCGCCGACCAATCCCCCACGTGCGGTCACACCTACCGACAGTCATCGCCGAACGACGACCCCTACCGACTCGCGATCACCGCCACCAGCGAGGTCACGTGGTCCGCCTCGACCGGCGCCACCGGCAATGCCGGCACCTACGCCACCAGCACCGTCGTCGACTACGACGTCGACGAACTCCAGACCCTCGGCACCGGCTGACACCACGGCGAGTCCCCAGCGAACCTGGTCGCCGGGAGCGGGCGCCGGTCTCGACGATCAGGGACACCTCGAGTCGCGTCCTCCCTGGTCACGGGCCCATCGGCCGACTGTGACACCCCTCGTTCATGATGGGAGCCATGCAGATGTCGGACGTGATCGAGCGGCTGGAGCGGGTGGCTGCCACCTGCTCGTCGCCCGATTCGGCGCGCGCCGACATCACCGACGCGATGGCGTCGATCACCCGCCTCGAGTCGTACCTGGCCGCCCGGCGCGCCGAGCTGGTGACGATGCTGCGCAGTGAGCCTGGTGCGTTCGCCGAGGGTGACGTCGCCGACACGTCACGTTGCTCGCTCGGCCAGGCGACGAGGGAAACCGCCCGCGCCGACACGCTCGAAGCAGCCGATGCGTTCGCCGACGCACTGCTCGACGGGGAGATCACGACCGGCCACGTCGATGCGCTCACGCGGGCCGGCCGCCAGCTCGGCGAGTCGCAGCGCGCCGAGCTGTTCGATCGCCAAGAGGCACTCGCCGCACGAGCCGCCCGGTCCAGCATCGCCGAGTTCGACAAGGAGCTCCGGCGCACGGTGCGCGAGCTGGAGGCCGACGACGGGTCGTCGCGACTCGAGCGTCAGCGGCGCGCGGTCCGTCTCCGCACGTGGGTCGACGGCGACGACATGTGGAACGTGTCGGGCCGGTTCGATCCGCAAACCGGCGCCGACCTGGCACGGCGTCTACGGACCACGACCGAGGCGATGTTCGCCGAGTCGGTTCCGAGTACGGCCCCGTCCGATCCGATCGAGCGGCAGCAGCATCTGCAGGCGCTGGCGTTCGAGCGCCTCATCCTGAGTGGCTCGGCGGGCGACGACGGCGCGACGGAACTGCGCTCTGCGCGGAGCCGCGTCGATGCTGTGGTCGTGGTCGACGCCACGCAATCCGATGGTGCGGGCGGGCCGGTCGTCGACTGGGGCATCCCGGTCGAGCTACCGCGGCAGGTGCTCATCGATCTGCTCCGAGCTCGGACGCCGGACGTGGTCGTCGTGGCGAACGGTCTCGTGCTCCACGCGCCGGGTGAGCTGAACCTGGGCCGATCGACGCGGTTGGCGAACCGGGCCCAACGTCGGGCACTGCGCGGGTTGTACGCCACGTGCGCCGTACCGGGGTGTGCCACCCACTACGACCGCTGCAAGCTGCATCACGTCGTGTGGTGGCGCAACGGCGGGCGAACGGACCTCGACAACCTGCTTCCGGTGTGTTCGCATCATCACACGAAGGTCCACGACGGCGGGTGGCACGTCACGCTCGGGGCTGACCGGGCATTGACGATCACCACGCCGAGCGGGCAGGTGATGCGAACCGGGCCGCCGAAACGCAGCGCCGCGTAGCGCGGTCCCGGAACCGATCGAACCAACCGATCGAGCGACGCACCCGATGTGCGCCGTCGCGCCCGGGACTGCGCCCGGCCGAGCCGACCCAGACGAGCAACGCACCCGATGTGCGCCGTGCGCCAGCCAGTGCGCGCAGCGCGCCGACCGAGACGGCGACCGGCAGCGCCAGGTCGCTTGTCGGCGGAGCGCCGAAGCTGTCCGTCGGGCATTGATTGACGTGTTGGTGTCGTCTCAGTCGACTTCCATGGACTGCAGCCGCGCCGCGGCGACGGCGATTGCTGCGACCGCGACGAGAAGCGGGATGGCGATGCCGGCGGCGAGCGAGAGGTCGCCGAGGTCGAGGTCGACACCGGTGCGGCTGGTGATGATCGAACGTGTGTAGCCGCGGATGGCGAGCTTGGCAGCGAAGCTGCCGAAGCCGGCGACCAGGCCCTCCCACAGCAGGATGTAGGCGAGGCCCCACACGATCGCGTTCTTCACGAGCAACCCGGCGAGCACGAACAACGCCGAGTACACGATCGTCCCGACGATCGCGGCGAGCACCGTCGCGCCGACCAGCGCGCCGCCCGCATCGACCAGCAACGCCGACACGATCAGTGGCACGAGCGACAAGGGCAGGCTCACCGTCACCGCCGCCGCCCATGCAGCTGCGACGACCGGCCATCGGTCCATCGGCCTCAACCACAGGTAGACGAGCGTGCCGTCTTCGCGCATGTCACCCAGCGACGCCGCCGCGAATACGAGCGCCACGATCGGGACGAGCGCAGTGAACCCGAGGTCCGAGATCAGCCGGACGCCACGCTCCAGCGCATCGGCATCGCCGTCGGCCTCGCTCGCTCCGACCGCCGCTGCGATGATCATCACGATCACGCCGACCGCCGACAGACCGATCAGTCGGCCACGCGTCACGAGTTGACGCAGCACCAGGCCGTAGGTCAGCGACATCGCCCGGCCCGCCGACACCGAGCCGGTGCTCCTCGGCTGCTCCGTGGGGGCGGTCATCGCTGAGTTCGCATCCGGACTCGCCGGTGCGTTCGACGGACTGTTCGGCGCACTGTTCGACGGACTGCTCGACCGACTGTCCGTCGATGAGTTCGTCGGTGGATTCATCGGGGCGTTCATCGTCGCTCCACGAGGTAGCGGAAGACCGATTCGAGGTCGTCGTCGAGGGGCTCGACCTCGCGCAATCGAATTCCCAGTTCCTTCGATGTGACGGCGATGGACCGACCGAAGCGGTCGACGTCCATCGTGTCGACCACCAGCTCGTGCTCACGCACCGACACGCCGTCGACGAGCGAACGGTCGACCAAGGCAGCCGCCAACTCGCGGGCTCGGTCGGCGGCGATGCGGATGCGGTGCGGCCGGTCGTCCATCAAGCCGCGCAGGGCTCGGTAGTCGCCGCTGGCTGCGAGGCGACCTTGCGCGATCACCAGCACCCGCGATCCGAGCCGGGCCACCTCGTCGAGCACGTGGCTCGACACGAGCAGGCACTTGCCGGCGTCACCGAGCTCGTGGAAGAAGGCGATCATCCGGTTGCGCTGGACCGGGTCGAGACCGGTGAGCGGCTCGTCGAGGATGAGGACATCGGGGTCGTGCACGAGCGCGGCGGCGAGCTTGACCCGCTGCCGCATGCCCTTGGAGAACGACCCGACGGGCTTGGTGTCGTCGGCGGGGAGCGCCACCTGGTCGAGGGCCGCCCGCGCCGCGTCGGTGTGGTCGCGCACACCGAGTGTCTGAGCGGCGATCTCGACGAACTGCAGCGCCGAGACCCGATCGAACAGGCCATCCTGCTGCGGCGCGAGCCCGATCCGGCCGCGCACTTCTCGGTCACGACGAGCGTCGCGACCCAACACCCGGACGTCGCCTTGCGAGGGCGCCGTGAGGCCACACATCACCCGGAACAGGGTGGACTTGCCAGCGCCGTTCGGCCCGAGCAGCGCCGTGACCCCGGCATCGACACGGAACGACACGTCCGACACGGCGACCACGTCGCCGAACGACTTCGTCACACCGGAGACTTCGACCATCGCCGGCGTCGACCCCGGAACCATCGGCGGGGCGAACGACGCCCGCCCGGCTGCGTTCGGCACAGCTGCACTCGGCTCGACTGCGCTCGCGTTCGCCGTCCGAGCGCCCGCCATCTTCGCGTCCGCCATCTTCGCGGCGTCGTCGCTCGCTACCGCACCGCCCTGGTCTTCGGCGTTCGGGCCTGCGACGGTCGGGTCTGCCGCACCCCCGCCGGTCGCGTTCGGGGCCGAGTCGCGTTGGACGTTCTCGTCGGGTGGCGACCAGTCGGACATCAGACGGCCGCCAGCGATCGGTAGCGGGTGACGATCGTGCCGAGTCCTGCGGCGGTCCAGCCGAGGTTGGCGAGCATGACCTGCAACGTCGGCACGTCCTCGTACTCGAACGTTCGATCGCCGAACAGCCGTGGCGGGATCTCCAAGGCGAGGGCCAACGGGTCGAGCAGCCGAATGGTTGACGTGACGTCCGCGGCCTCGACGAGCACGTTCACCGAGATCGACGCACCGAGCAGCACGAAGATGACTGCGATGCTCGCGAACGCGCGCCGGTCCGTGAGGCTCGCCGCGCCGAGCGCCACCGCGCTGTACACGACACAGATGGCGAGCCCGGCGAGCACGATGCGGCCCATCACGCTCAACCACTCGCCGAGGCCGTCGGGGCCCTGGCTCTGAAAGGTGTACCCGAGCAGCCACAGGATCGGCGGCGCGAGGACGACGAGCGACATCGTGCCGAGCACCGCGATCGCCTTCGCACCGAGATAGGTCGGCTTCGTCAGCGGCGTCGACAGGTAGAGCGAGAACATCTTGTCGCGCCGGTCTCGCACGATCGCCTCCGGCGCGATCATCGACGCGAACAGCAGCATCGGGACGAACGAGAACCCGATGAACTCCCAGTACTCGGGCCGGATCTCGCCTTCGAGCAGGTCGCCGATCAGCACGGCCAGCCCGAGGAAGGCGACCGCCGGGATGAACGCCACCAGCAGCACGATCACCGGAAAGATCTTGTGCCGAGCGGGCCGACCGAGGCCGAGGATGCTGCGGGTGGTGTGCCACGCCACCGATCGCACGGCGCCGCGTACGCCCGACCGCTCCCCGTCGAAGCGTCGGTAGCCGCGATCGAGGATCTGTGCGTCGCTCATGACGCGCTCCGGTCAGCGAGGTCCGAGTCGACTGGGTCCGAGCCGACGGGGTCCGAGTCGACGGGGTCGGAGCTGACGAGGTCTGAGTCGAAGAGGTCTTCGAGGTGTCGGCGGCGTCGCACGATGCGGCCGACACGGGCACCGGCGTCGACCACGGCGTCACGCACGGCGTCGGCGATCACGTCGGCGTCGGGGCCGATGACCTCGAGTCGGGTGCCGGCCAGTCCGTCGTGGCGAACATCGAGTCCGCGTCGCACGAGCGCCTCGGCGACCCGCGCGCCGACACCGCGCCGGTCACCGGGCTGGTCACCGCGCTGGTCACTGGACCGGTCACCAGGCTGGTCATCGGACCGGTCATTGCGCTGGTCACCGCGCTGGTCGCTGGACTGATCACCAGGGCCGCCGGCGACCTCGACGAGTTCGACGACGACACCGGCGTCGTCGCCGACGAGCGAGTGCAGCGGTCCCTGCGCGATCAAGCGGCCGGCGTCGAGCGCTACGACGTTGTCGCAGATCCGCTCGACCTCTTCGAGGAGGTGTGACGACAGCAGTACGTCGATCGCGTACTCGGCGCTGATCTGGCGGATGAGCGCAAGCATCTCGTCGCGCTGCACCGGGTCGAGGCCGTCGGTCGGCTCGTCGAGCAGGATCAGCCGTGGGTCGGCGGCGATGGCCTGCGCGAGCTTGACCCGCTGGCGCTGCCCCGTCGACATCGTGCCCAGCGCCCGGAACCGCTCCTCGCCGAGCCCGACGAGCCACAGCGCATCGCTCGCACGGCTCCGAGCCTCGGCGCGCGGCATGCCCCGCACCTCGGCGAGGTGCTTGACCCAGTCCGACGCCGGCATCTCGTCGGGCAACACATGGTGTTCGGGGCCGTACCCCAACAGCGATCGCAGCTCTGCGCCCTGACGGCGAGGATCGAAGCCGAGCACGTCGACGTCGCCGGCGGTCGGCGGACGCAGTCCGAGCACGATGCTCATGAACGTGGTCTTGCCAGCGCCGTTCGCACCGACCAGACCCGTGATGCCACGCGGTACCTCCACATCGAGCGAATCGAGCGCGCGTTGCTCACCGAATTGCACGGTCAGGTCGCGTGCGGTGATGACGGTCACGGCGACCACCATGGCAGGTCCGGCGCGCCACGCCGTCCACCCTGAGGGCGAACCGCCGTCGTCCATCCGGTGGACGACCCGCAGCCGGATGCCGACTCACGTGCCGCAGCGTGTACCGACACCGACACAGACACCGACACAGACACCGACGCACACACCGGGACCGACGCACACACCGGGACCGTGCGTCGTCGGTCCTGCTCATCGCTCGGCGCTCGACGCTCGGCGCTCGACGGTCGGCGCTCGACGGTCGACGGTCGGCGCTCGACGGTCGGCGCTCATCGCGCTTAGCGCTTCGCTCGACGGTCGGTTGCTCGTCGCTCGTTGATCTTCGCTCAGTCGTCGACGCCGGAGAGGTCGTCGCGCGTCGCTCGTCGGTCTTCGCTCAGTCGTCGACGCCGGAGAGGTCGTCACGCGTCGCTCGTCGATCTTCGCTCAGTAGTCGACGCCGGAGAGGTCGATGCTCGTCTGCCAGAGCTTCGCCGCCATCTCGTCGTCCTTGGCTCGTCCCGACATGCCGACCCGCTCGGGGTGGCCACGCATCTCGCCGAATCCGTCGGGGCCGTAGTAGTCGCCACCGGCGACGTCGGGGTCGACCGCTGCCCGCAGAGTCGGGAGTGCGCCCATCGCGGCGGACTGCGTCATGACCTTTTGGAAGACCGGACGCACGAAGCCGAGCACCTTGCTGAAGACGTCACCCGCCGACTCGTTGCCGAGGTTGGTGTTCGACCCACCCGGATGGGCGGCGACCGACGTGATCGGCAACCCGGCCTCCTCGCAGCGGCGATCGAGTTCGCGCATGAACAGCAGGTTGGCGAGCTTGCTCTGGCCGTAGGCACCCCACGGGCTGTACTTGCCCGACGCGTGGAGGTCGTCGAGGTCGATCTGCCCCGACCGGTGCGCCTGGCTCGAGATCGTCACCACCCGCGCCGGCATCTGCTCGGTCCCCGCCGCGGCGAGCGCGCCGAGGAGGAGGCCGGTGAGCGCGAAGTGACCGAGATGGTTCACGCCGAACTGGAGCTCGAGGCCTTGCGCAGTGGTGCGCTTCGGCGTCGCCATGAGGCCGGCGTTGTTGATCAGGACGTCGAGGCGATCGTGTGCGGCGAGGAACGTCTCGGCGGCGGTCCGGACCGAGTCGAGATCGGAGAGATCCAGTTCGAGGACCTCGGTCGAGCCGGGCGGATCGCCGGCGACGATCTCGGCGACGGCGGCGTCGGCCTTCGGCACCGACCGGCAGGCGAGCACGACGTGGGCACCGCGAGCCACCAGCTCCTTGGCCGCTTCGAACCCGATGCCCGAGTTGGCACCGGTGATCATCACGGTTCGGCCGGTCTGATCGGGAATGTCGTCGGTGGTCCATTCGCTCATGTGTCGAGGGTATGGCGAGGAATCGACGAGCCGTCGGCCCGCGTCCGGCAACGACGCTCGGTCCGGATGCGGTCGCTCTGGCGCGTCGCGCACGAAGACGGAACCCTCCCCGCCCCATCCGTCAGCCTGGGTTGATCCGCCCCCTCTGGCCACTGCGAACGCTCGGCGTCACCGAGAGCCGGGAGGCGCCCCCGGTCGGACTCGTCAGGTGAACTCGGCGGCTCGGGCGAGCGCGTCGTCGAGTGACGCCTGTCCGAGCAGCAACGTGCGCATCGGCATCACCCAGCGCGGTGCGTTGACACCGAGCGCGCCGCGGAGTCGGCCGGTCGCTGGGTCGGAGTAGAGCGCGAGCCATTTCGCATCGTCGCCTCCTCCATCATCTTCGTGGCCGTCGCCATCATCTTGGCCGTCGCCATCATCTTGGCCGTCGCCATCATCGTGGCCGTCGCCGTGGTTGCCGTCGGTCGTGCCCGGCAACGAGCCGGCGGCGACGGTCACCTCGATCGGCGAGTCGGGGCCGGCGGCGGCTCGGCCGACGAACTGGATCCGATGGTCGAGCTGGTCACTCCAGAAGAACGGCACGGGCGCATAGACCTCGGGCAGGATCGGCTCGCCGTCATCGTCGACACGACCGCCGAGCTCGGCGAGCAGGTTCTTCGCTGCCGCGGCGCCCTGTTCGGCGGCGTTGGTCCAGTGCTCGATCCGCATCTCCTCGCCGTACAGATCGTTCGTCCAACGGGCCACGTCGCCTGCGGCGTAGACGCCGGCCGCCGGCGATCCGTCCTGGCGCCGGACGCGAAGCGTTGCGTCGCAGACGACACCGTCGCGCAACTCTGCGCCGGAGTCCGCGAGCCAGGCGGTGGCCGGCACGACCCCGATCCCGACCACCACGACGTCCGCCGACAGCAGCTCCGACGCCCACCCCGAACCGGCGGCACCGGTGATCATCACCCCGTCGTCGTGCAGCCGACCGACCTGCACGCCACACCGGATGTCGATGCCTGCCGCTTCGTGCAGCGCACCGATCGCGCGTCCCATCTCGTCGCCGAGCCCGCGCACCAACGGCGCATCCCCGCCCTCGAGCACCACCACGTCGTTGCCGAGTTGCTTGGCGGTCGCGGCGACCTCGAGGCCGATGAAGCCTGCGCCGATCACCACGACCCGCCTTCCACCGTCGGCGAGTTCGGCGCGGAGCCGCATCGAGTCGTCGAGCGTGCGGACCTCGTGGACATGTGGGTAGCGGCTCTGCTCCGAGAGGCGTCGACACGCCGCTCCGGTCGCGATGATCACGCCGTCGGCGTCGAGCGACGAACCATCGGTCAGGTGCACGCGCCGAGCATCGAGGTCGAGGCCGGCCGCGGCGAGTCCGAAGCGCCACTCGACGTCCAGCTCGTCGAACGCATCGGGTTGGCGCAGCTGGATCCGGTCCGGCTCCCACTCACCTGCGAGCAGCTTCTTCGACAGTGGCGGCCGATCGTACGGACGGTGCGGTTCAGCACCGATCACGACCACGTCACCCGCAAACCCGTCGGCGCGCAGCGTCTCGGCCGCCCGCAGTCCGGCGAGCGATGCACCGACGACGACGATTCGTTGCGTAGCCATCGACGCAGCGTGTCACAGCGACCCTGGGTGTGGAGGAACGCGCGCCACACCCAGTGCCACGCGTCCGCGCCTCGCGACCATCGCGTTGATCGCGTCGGGTGTGACCGAGGTGTCGGATGCGTCCAT
>JBCBDK010000002.1:0-28846 GCA_038529675.1 Actinomycetota bacterium | reverse complement strand
TCCACGGTGACGCCGACCGCGACGATGATGCCGGTGATGCCGGCGAGGCTCAACGAGAAGTTGGTCCACTCCGAGACGAGCGTGGCGGCCACGAACACGGTCGACGCCCACACGGTCAGGCCGGTGATGATCACCAGGGCCAACCACCGGTAGTAGGCGACGAGGAACGTGAGCACGAAGAACACGCCGATCAGGCCGGCGATGACGGCTGCTCGGAGCGACTGCGAGCCCGCCGAGGCGCTGATGGTCTCGACCTCCTGGGCCTCGACCTCGACCGGGAACGCACCTCGGTTGAGGATGCGGGCGAGGTCTTCGGCCTCACCACGGGTGAAATCACCGGTGATCGAGACGACATCGTCGAACGACGGGGCGTTCACCGCCGGCGCCGACTGGATGACGCTGTCGAGCACGATCGCCAGCTGACCGTTGCCGGCGGCGCCGGTGTTCGGGCAGGTGGGTGCGCCTTGGAAGCACTGTGAGGCGAGGCGATTCCACTCTGCCTGCCCCTCACCGCCACGCAGGCCGACGACGACGCTCCAGCCGCGGTCGGCGGTGACCTGTGCGCTCTGTCGTTCGAAGACCTCGCCGGTTCCCTGTGCCGGACCCACGCACAGCGGGAAGCCGTCGCGGGTCGGCAGCAGCTCGGCGCCGGTGGGGTTGGGCGTGACGACAGGTGGCGCGGTGATCGGCGTCGGCACCTCGTCGACGACCGGCTCATCATCGACCGACTCATCGGCCGGGTCACCATCGACGGGCTCACTGTCTGGCGTCGTCGTCTCGGGCGTTGTCGTCTCGGGCGTTGTCGTCGCTGGCGCGTCGTCATCGGGGGACGCCACGATCGAGCGGCGCTCGCGCACCTCCGGCTCGTCGTCGGGGGTCTCGTCGGAGGTCTCGTCCGGGGCGACGGTGGCGTCGGGGACCGTGATGGTGCCCTCGAGTTCGCCATCCTCGCCGATCGTGATCGTCGAGGCGTCGGTCTCGTCGTCGAACGACACAACCGGCTGGGTGGTCGGCTGACACTCGAACGAGTTGACCACGGGCCGGAGTTCGACCACGCCGGAGACGTCGACGCGCGACAAGGCCTCCTGCTGGTCCTTCACGCCGGGCAGGTCGACGACGATCGTCGAGCCCTGGGAACGAACGTCGGGTTCGGCGATCCCGGTGCGCTCCAGCTCGTCGCGGATCAAGTCACGGATGACGAGCAGGTCGTCTTGGGTGGCTGGTTCGGTCGGCTCGAGGATCACCGACACACCACCCTGGAGGTCGATGCCGAGCTGCGGCGTGTTCCCGGCGATGAGGTTGCCGGCCAGCAGTGCACCGACGGTGACGACGGTGACGACGAGCGACAACCAGAGTCGGGTCTTCATCGAAGCGGGGCCCGTCAGTCGGCCGAGGCCGATTCGGCGGCATCGACGTCGTCGTCGGTGTCGTCCTGATCGTCGGCGTCGTCGGAGTCGTCGACGATCGTCTGGATCGCGGCGCGGGCGATCCGGATCTGGACGTCGTCGTCGATCTCGAGCCACACGACGTCGTCGCCGTCCTCACCGGTGACGGTGCCGTAGATACCCGACGAGGTGATGACCTCACTGCCGATCTGGAGAGAATTCTGCAGCGACGCCTGGGCTTCGGCCTGCTGCCGCATCCGCCGGCGCTGCGGCCGGATCATGATGAAGTAGAGCAGGACCAAGAGGCCCGGGAGGAACAACAGCGAGAGGATGCTGCCGCCCGACGACTCGTCGGCGGAGGCCAGCAGCGCGGCGAAGGAGGTACTCATGAGCGGCACCCGATGCTATCCCCAGACCGACACCACATCGCGGCGCATCGACTCGAAGCTGCCGTCCGCGATCGCGGTGCGCATCCGGGCCATCAGGTCGAGCGTCCAGGCGACGTTGTGGATCGAGAGCAGCCTCGACGCCGTCGGCTCGCCGACCTGGAGGAGATGGCGGAGGTAGCCCCGGCTGTGCCGGGCGCAGACCTCGCACGGACAGTCCGCGTCGAGCGGCTCGTCCGACTCGGCGTTGCGCAGCGCCTTCACCTGGAACCGGCCCTGCGACGTGAGCGCGCTGCCGTGGCGGCCGAGCCGGGTCTGCATCACGCAGTCGAACTGATCGACGCCCAGCGCCACCGCCTCGATCAACGACGCCGGGTCGCCGACGCCCATCAGGTAGCGGGGCCGGTCGGTGGGCAGGTGCTCGAGCGCCGCCGCGAGCGCCGGCAGCATCTGCTCGCGGGTCTCGCCGACCGACAGGCCCCCGATGCCGTAGCCGTCGAAGCCGATCTCCACGATCCGGCGGGCGCTCTCAGCCCGCATGGTCTCGCTGATCCCGCCTTGCACGATGCCGAACAGCGCCTGATCGGCCCGGTCGTGGGCATGTTTGGCCCGCACCGCCCATGCGTGAGTCCGCTCCATCGCGGTCCGAACCACGTCCGGCGTTGACGGAAGCGGCGGGCACTGGTCGAGCACCATCTGGATGTCGGCGCCGAGCTGTTGCTGGACGCGAACGGCGTCTTCGGGCGTGAATCGGACCGTCGAGCCGTCGTACGTGCTCTTGAACGTGACCCCGTCGTCGTCCACCTTCGGGTCGAGGGAGAACACCTGGAAGCCACCGGAGTCGGTGAGGGTCAGGCCGTCCCACCCGGCGAACGACGCCAGTCCGCCGAATCGCTCGACGAGGTCGGCCCCTGGCCGAAGCATGAGGTGGTACGTGTTTCCGAGCACGATCTGCGCGCCGAGCCGGTCGTAGTCGGCCGCGCTGAGGTATTTGATGGCGCCGCGCGTTCCGACTGGCATGAACAGCGGTGTCGTATAGGACCCGTTCGCGGTCGTGGCCGTTGCGGCGCGCGCCGCTCCGTCGGATGCGGTGATCTCGACGTCGACCGCGTGCATCAGTCGACGCCTCGGGCCCGATGGCGGGCGTCGTCGCTGTCCGCGTCGACGGCCCCGGCGTGCCGATCGAGGAGCATGGCGTCGCCGAAGCTGAGGAACCGGTAGTCGCCGGCGAGCGCGTGGGCGTAGAGGTCGCGCCACCGGGGGCCGACGAATGCCTGGATCATCATGAGCAGTGTGGTGCGGGGCAGGTGGAAGTTGGTCATCATCACGTCGACGACCTGCCAGTCGAACCCGTCGTGGATGAACAGATCGGTGCGTCCGGCGAGCTCGCCACGTGCGGCCGCCGATTCCATCGCGCGTACTGCGGTGGTACCGACGGCGACGACGCGTCGGCCCTCCATGCGGGCGGCGCGACAGGCCGCCATCGTGGCCCCCGGCACGCGATAACGCTCGGTGTGCATCGGGTGGTCGAGCGGGTTCTCGGTCGAGATCGGTTGGAACGTGTCGAGGCCGACGACGAGCTCGACCGCGTGGCGCTCGACCCCGATCGACGCGAGCCGATCGAGTAGCTCCGGCGTGAAGTGGAGACCTGCGGTCGGTGCGGCGGCGGAGCCGGGCTCGGCGGCATAGACGGTCTGATACCGGTCGGGCTCATCGAGCCGTTCGCCGATGTACGGCGGCAGCGGCATCTCCCCGACCTCGTCGAGCAGGTCGAGTGCGTCGTCGACTCCCGAGCTCGCCCCGGAGTCGAACGCTCCGACCAGCTCGACTTCGAACGTGTCGCCGGCCTCGGTTCGCTCCCCCATCCGAACGACGGCGCGGCCGTCGTTCGCCATCAGCACCTCGCCGAGTCGGATCTTCTTGCCGGGGCGGACGAGCGCCTCCCAGCGGCGGCGGGGCGGATCGAGTGGTTCGAGCAGCAGCACCTCGGCAGCTCCCCCGCTCCCCCGCCGGAGTCGGAGCCGGGCCGGGATCACCTTGGTCTCGTTGACGACGAGCACGTCGCCTGCCCGCAGGAGTTCGGGCAGGTCGGACACATGCCGATCGAGCGGGGCGGACGATCCCCGGTCGACGAGGAGGCGCGCCGAGTCGCGCGGTTCGATCGGTGACTGAGCGATCCGTTCGTCGGGGAGCTGGTAGTCGAAGTCGGCAAGCCGCATCGGTCAGTCGCTCGGATTCAGTCGACGAGGAAGCTGTCCCCGACGAGCTCGCGGACCCCGCTGCCGAGCTCCGCGACGAGCAGGAGCACGAACCAGACGTCGTTCTCCGCGTTGCTGCCACCAATCGCGTGGAAGACGACCGTGCCGCCACCGCCGGGGCAGTCGAGCACGCGTTCCTCACCGACGTAGACGCCGTCGTCGTATTGCTCCGTGCTGATGGTGACACAGCCGGCCTGCTCGGAGTTCTGGACTGCGCCGGCCAACCCGCCCATCCACGCCACGTCGGCATCCCCATCGGGGGCATCTGCCGAGAGCAGGATCATCCCGGGGACGATGAAGCTGGACTCGAGACCGGTGATCGATGTCGATGCGATCAGCTGTCGGAAGTCGCCGTCGGGTTCGCCGTTCACCTCGACCCATGCCGACGGAACTCGGGCGGCCAGTTGGCCCGAGTCGTCGAAGACCGCCGTGGCGTCTGCAGCCACATCAACGTCATCGCCAGCGTCGGCCTCCTCGCCGAACTCGGCGTCCAGCTCGGCCGCGAGCGACGCCGACATGGCGGTGAGTTCCCCGACATCGCTTCCGCACTCATCGCGCAGGAAGGACTCGAGGGCGACGTAGGTGTCGTTGAGCGTCTCGAACTCGTCGAGGACGTCCGCTGCAGCGACACCGGCGGCCCCGATGTCGAAGTCGGCGGCTTCGAACACCGGCTCGATCGCCCACAGTGCGCCTCGCGCTGCGATCGGCTCGGCCGCAAGGGCCTCGCTCGGTGCCGCATCGATCGCATCGTCGACGAGATCGATTGCGACCGGGAGCAGCACCTCGAGGGCACCACTCGTCTGTACGTCCTCGATCAGCGCGCCGACGGTGACGTAGTACTTCGCGCTCGCATCACAGAACGCACCAAGCTCGTCCGGCAGGTCGTCCGCCGACAGTGTGCCGAGCGCAGTCGTGGTCGTGGTGTCGGGCACGTCCGTCGTCACCGGCGCTGCCGTCGTCTCGGGCGCCTCGGTGGTCGGCGCCGCAGTGGTGACCGGAGTCGTCGACGGCGACGTCGACGGCGCACCCTGTGACTCAGTGGTGTTCTCGTCGGATTGACCGCATCCTGCGATGAAGATCGATGCGGCGGTCAGGATCGGGACGATCGGTCGAAGCCCCAGACGCCGGTACCGGTCAGGAGTCGAACAGTGACGGATCGGCGTCGGCACGACCGGTCGGCACGCTGATCCCGAGGTGTTGGTACGCCGCAGCCAGGGCGACACGACCGCGCGGCGTTCGCGCGATCATGCCCTGGGTGATGAGGAACGGTTCGTAGACGTCCTCGACGGTCTCGGGCTGCTCGCCGACGCTGATCGCCAGCGTGGACAGCCCGACCGGCCCGCCGCCGAACTGGCCACACAGGTTGCTGAGGATGGCACGGTCGACCTTGTCGAGGCCGCGATCGTCGACGCCGAACAGGGCCAACCCGTCGGCGGCCACCGTTCCGTCGATCGCGCCGTCGGCACGGACCTCGGCGTAGTCACGCACACGACGAAGGAGCCGGTTGGCGATGCGCGGAGTGCCCCGTGAGCGCCGTGCGATCTGGGCTGCACCGTCGGCATCGATGTCGACCTCGAGGATGCCGGCGGCGCGTTCGACGATCTGCTGGAGCTCGGCGTCGTCGTAGTAGTCGAGCCGTGCGACGAGGCCGAAGCGGTCGCGCAGCGGACCGGTGATCATCCCGGTCCGCGTGGTGGCGCCGACGAGCGTGAACGGAGGCATCGTCAGCCGGATGCTCGACGCCGCCGGGCCCTTGCCGACCACGATGTCGAGCTGGAAGTCCTCCATCGCCGGATACAGGATCTCTTCGACGGCGCGCGAGAGTCGGTGGATCTCGTCGATGAACAGCACATCGCCGTCCTCGAGCTTGGTGAGGATCGCCGCGAGGTCGCCGGCTCGTTCGAGCGCCGGGCCCGAGGTGACGTGCAGGTGGACGCCCATCTCGGCGGCGACGATGCTCGCCAGCGTGGTCTTGCCGAGCCCAGGCGGACCGGCGAAGAGCAGGTGATCGACCGACTGCCCACGCTGCTTCGCTGCGCCGAGCACGATCGTCAGGTGTTCCTTCAGCTCGCGCTGGCCGACGAACTCGTCGAGCACCTGGGGGCGCAGCCCCGCATCGAGGTCGCCGGTGATCGGGTCGAGCTCGCCGGGGAGGCGGTCATCGGTGAGATCGCCGTCGCGCACGTTCGGGTCGAGGAACTCGTCACGCACGGCGCGCCCCCAGCAGCTTGAGCGCATCGCGCAGGAGCGCTGACGCATCGAGGTCGCTCGGCAGCTCGCGCAATGTGTCGCGGATCTCGTCCGTGCCGTAGCCGAGTCCGGCGAGGGCTTCACGGACCTCGCCGACCGCCGAGCCACCCGAGGCGCCGTCGCCCGTCGGGCCGTCGAGCGACGGCAGCGAGAACGAACCGCGGAGATCGACGAGGAGCCGCTCGGCAGTCTTCTTGCCGATGCCCGGCACGAGCGACAGGGCACCGGCGTCGTTCGCCGCGACGATGTCGACGAGCGCAGACGGCGTGTGCGTACCGAGCACCGCCATCGCCAGCGAGGGGCCGACCTTGTTGACCTTGATGAGCGACTGGAAGGTGAGCCGCTCGTCGCGCTGGAGGAACCCGAACAGCGACTCCGCTGTTTCGGTGACGTGGTGATGAACGTGGAGGAACACCTTGGCGCCCGGCTCGAGTTCGGCGAGCGTCCGCTCGGTGACGTTGACGACATAGCCGACGCCGGCGACCTCGACCAGCGCCGTCCCGCTGAGATCGCGTTCGAGCACCTCCCCCCGCAACGACCCGATCATCGGCTCGCCTCCTGCCGACGACGACGGCCGATCGGCGACATCGCGAGATGGGTCAGCGCGAGCGCTGCCGCATCGGCTGCGTCAGCCGGTTTCGGGAGGGTGGACAGCTTGAGTCGGACCTGCACCATCTTCTGCACCTGTTGCTTGTCGGCGCCGCCCCATCCGGCGACGGCGTCCTTGACCTGGTTCGGCGTGTACTGGATGACCTCACACCCGGCGAGCGCCGCCTCCGCCAGTGCGAGCCCGCTGGCCTGAGCGGTTGCCATCGCGGTGCGAACGTTCACCTGGAAGAACACCTGCTCGACCGCAACCGCATGCGGACGGAACTCGGCGATCAGTTCGGTGAACTCGGTGCGGAGCTCGGCGAGACGAGTCGGCAACGGCGACGACGACGAGGTGCGGATGACGCCCATCGAAACCGCGTGGGCCGCGCCTGCGCCGCGCCCGTCGACGACGGCATACCCACAGCGGGTCAGACCGGGGTCGATCCCGAGAACTCGTGACACGTTCGTCGACGCAGGGGCACCGAACACAGGTTCGTATGATACCGACTCGAACCCGCCAGGTGGATGACCCCCGACTTCAGGCCATCTCGACGTTCGGGCCACTCAGGCCATCTCGACGTTCGGGCCACTCAGGCCATCTCGACGTTCGGGCCACTCAGGCCATGGCCTCGTCCATCAGCTCGTCGCTGATGTCGAAGTTGGAGAACACGTCCTGCACGTCGTCGTTGTCCTCCAGCGCCTCCATGATTCGCAAGATCGCCTTGGCGTCGCCCGAGTCCGTGACCGGCACGAGGTTCTCCGACACGAGCGGCGAGTCCGCGGAGATCGTCTCGATGCCGGCCTCATCGAGCGCAGCCTTGACGTCGTACACGACCGACGGATCGGTCGTGATTCGGAACGCCTCGCCTTGGGCGACGATGTCCTCCGCACCGGCATCGAGCGCGACCAGCATGACCTCGTCCTCGTCCACGCCGTCGACGGTCACGATCTGACCCTTGCGGGCGAACTGCCAGCCGACGGCGCCGGGCTCGGCCATCGAACCGCCGAGCTTGGTGAAGATCTGGCGGACCTCGGCACTGATGCGGTTCCGATTGTCGGTCAGGACGTCGATCATCAACGCGACGCCACCGGGCGCATACCCCTCGTACATGATCGTCTCGTAGTTGACGTCGTCGCCCGACTCGCCGGTCCCCCGCTTGATCGCCCGGTCGATCGCCTCGTTGGTCATCCGCGCGGCCTTGGCCTTCTGGACCGCGGTGCGAAGCGTCGGGTTCGAGTCGACGTCACCACCGGACTTGGCGGAGACCTCGATCTGGCGGGCGAGCTTGGCGAACAGCTTGCCGCGAGCCTTGTCGGCAGCGCCCTTCTTGTGCTTGATCGTCGCCCATTTCGAGTGGCCGGACATACATCACCTCGTTCATGCACCACGTCGGGTGGTGTCTCGTGAGATCGGACGTGGAGATCGGTGCCGTCAGAGCGACTCCAGGAACAGCTGGTGGAGCCGTCCGTCGGCGGTGAGTTCAGGATGGAACGCTGCAACCGTACAGGTTCCCGAGCGGAGCAGGACCGGGCGCGCATCATGCTCGGCGAGCACCTCGACACCGTCACCGACCCGCTCGACGACCGGTGCTCGGATGAACACGGCGTGGAACGGCGTGTCGAGCCCGGCGACCGCCAGATCGGTCTCGAAACTGTCGAGCTGGCGGCCGTACCCGTTGCGGCGGACGGTCAGATCGATCGCACCGAAGCTGGTCTGGTCGGGTCGGCCGTCGAGCACGTCGTTCGCACACAGGATCATGCCGGCGCAGGTCCCGAAGACCGGGAGCCCGTCGTCGAGCAGCGATGCGATCGGCTCGGTGAGCTCGTTCGTCCGCAACAGGTGCGACATGGTCGTACTCTCCCCGCCGGGTACGACCAACGCGTCGACGCCGTCGAGTTGCTCGGCGGTCCGGACGGCGGGCGCATCGACGCCCAGAGAACGAAGTCGCTGCTGGTGTGCGGCGAACGCCCCCTGGAGTGCCAGGACCCCGACGCGGCGCGTCGAACCAGGTACGGATCGGGGTCGGGTCACCAACCGCGCTCGGCGTAGCGCTGGTTGATCTCGTCCATCTCGATGCCCGTCATCGGCGCGCCGAGTCCGCGGCTGACCTTGGCCAGGATGTCGGGATCTGCGAAGTGGGTCGTCGCCTCGACGATCGCCTTCGCCCGCGGGGACGGGTCGTCGGACTTGAAGATGCCGGATCCGACGAACACCGCCTGCGCACCGAGCTGCATCGCAAGCGCTGCATCGGCTGGGGTCGCGAGGCCACCGGCGCAGAACAACGGCACCGGCAACTCACCGGTCTCGGCGATCTCCTGGACGAGCGGCAGCGGCGCCTGCAGTTGCTTCGCCCACTCGAACAGTTCGGCCGCGTCCGCCTGCCCGATCTTCTTGATGTCGCCGATGATCGAGCGGAGGTGGCGGACCGCCTCGACGACGTTGCCGGTACCGGCCTCGCCCTTCGAGCGGATCATGGCCGCTCCCTCGGAGATCCGACGGAGTGCCTCGCCGAGGTTGGTCGCGCCACACACGAACGGGACGTCGAAGGCGAACTTGTCGATGTGGTGCGCCTCGTCTGCCGGGGTGAGGACCTCGGACTCGTCGACGAAGTCGACCTGCAGCGCCTGCAGGATCTGCGCTTCCACGAAGTGGCCGATGCGCGCTTTGGCCATCACCGGGATCGAGACGGCGGCCTGGATGCCCTCGATCATCTCCGGGTCGCTCATGCGGGCGACGCCACCGTCAACTCGGATGTCGGCCGGGACGCGCTCGAGCGCCATGACGGCGACCGCACCTGCGTCCTCGGCCACCTTCGCCTGCTCGGGCGTGACGACGTCCATGATGACGCCGCCCTTCATCATCTCCGCAAGGCCTCGCTTGACCGGGAACGTGCTCATGCACACATCGTACTTTCGACCACCGCTGTCGAGTCAGGTCCGTTGTCGGGCTCGGACAGGTGTCACGGCCACCAGGCTCCCGCTCAGCCCGACAAGGCTCAGCGGACGTGACGAGTCAACCGGCGTGATGGCTCAGCCCGGCGTGACGGTGAGGTTGAGCGGCCAGGCGTCGGTGGGCTCGCCGTTGATGACCTCCGCCAACTCGATCCAGGTCGAACCCGGCGTCAGGGAGATCGGGGTACCGTCGTCCTCGACCAGTTCGATCGGTCGCTCGGCGTCGTCGCGTTGCCAATTGCCGTAGATCGCCTGGCCGTTGCTGAACACGAACGCTCGGCCCTGCCCGATCGTCTGGGCTTCGGGTGAACGGACGTCGACCGAACTCGGCCGGTAGTCGACCGCGAGCACGACGACGTTGTCCGCGTAGATCTGACCGAACGTCGCGTCGACGTGCAGGAAACCCTCCTGCGAGCGCTCGTAGCGACCGACCTCGTCGTCCCATCGCCACTCGACCGGCACGCTGCGCATCTGCAACTCGACCAGCTCGGCCTCCTCGTCACCTTCGAACTCGGTGCCGGGCACCACGTACGTGAAGTACGGCAGTGGCGGGCCCGGGTGGTCATCCGGGGTCTGTGCGAAGAGGTCCTGCGTGGTGTTGAACAGGTTGTGCGGTGCGCTCCCGGGGCCACGGAAGTAGCCATCGGCGTTGCGGCTGGCCGACAGATCGACGAGCGGCGAGTCGCGGATGAGTCGGTTGACGCCGTCATTGCCACCGCTCCAGCCGAACAGCGGCTGGTTGAACGGCAGCAACAGGTTGACGTCCTGCGACCGACCGGAACGAATGGGACCGACGGGGTCGGCATCCTGGGAGTGGAACACCGCAGCGAAGCGGGTGTCCTGGTTCTCGACGATCTCCTCGAACACGATGTCGGCGACGGCGAGACCGCTGTGGTTGGGTTGCGCGTTCGGATTGTTGTCGATCTTCACCGCGAGCGCGGCCCGCTCGAGTGCTTCGAACGACTCGTCGACACGCTGGCCGGTCAGCGGCAGCGGGACGCCGTCGAAGTCGGGCAGGGTCGAGACGGGTGGCGCCGACGTCGGCGGGGTCGTCGTCGGCGGCACGGTGGTCGCTGCCGCCGGTTCGGTCGTCGTGCTGGTCGCCTCGGTGGTGGTCGTGGCAGCGTCGTCGTCGCCGCCGCTACACGCAGCGGCGATCACGGCGACGGACGCGACGAGGGCGAGGTGCCGGTTCCGGGCACGCATGGCGGGATCTCCTACAGCTCTCGGAGCAACGCGATGCGTTCCTCGAGGGGTGGGTGGGTCTGGAACATCTGGTGGATGCCGCGGAGCTTGCCGGCGTCGCCGACGCCGCTCATCGGCTGTTCGATCCACAAGTGTGCCGTCGCCGTGGACGCCGAATGCGTCACGGTCGTGTCCTGCTGGAGTTTTTCCAGTGCCGAGATCAGCCCCGGCGGATAGCGCGTGAGTTGGCACGCGGTCACGTCGGCGAGCGTCTCGCGCTGGCGGGAGATGGTGGCCTGCATCGCCTTGGCGATGACCGGCGCAAGGATCAGCAGCGCGAAACCGACGAACGCAAGGGGGTTGGTCGAGTTGCCTCGGTCACCGCTGCGCGAGACCCTGCCGCCGTTCCACCACATCATCCGGATCGCGAGGTCGGTCATCAGGGCGACTGCGCCGACCATCGTGACCGCGAGGGTCGACACGAGGATGTCGTAGTTCTTGATGTGGCTGAGCTCGTGGGCGACGACGCCTTCGAGCTCAACCCGGTTCATCTGGTCGAGCAGGCCGGTCGTGACCGCGATCGCAGCGTGGTTCGGGTTGCGACCGGTGGCGAACGCGTTGGGAGCGGGGTCGTCGACGACGTACACGCCGGGCTTGGGGAGCCCCCCGGCGATGCACAGGCCCTCCACCAGGTTGTGGAGCCGCTGATACTCCCGAGGGTCGGCCGGCTTCGCCCGGCTCACCGCGAGGGCGATCTTGTCGGCCTTCCAGTAGGAGGTGAAGGCGATGATCGCCGAGATCACGAGCGCGACGAGTGTGAAGACCGGACCGTTGCCCACCAGGAGGCCGATCGCTGCGCCGACGAGCGCGACGACGGCGACGAAGCCGGCCACCAGGAAGACGCTGCGCCGCTTGTTGGCGCGGATGAGTTCGAACATGCTCGTCGTCAGAACTCGACCGTCGGCGCCGTGCGCGCCGCTTCGTCGGCCTCGAAGTATTCACGTTCGGTGTAACCGATGGCCTTTGCCACGAACACCGACGGAATCGACTCGATCTTGTTGTTGTAGCCCAACACGCTGTCGTTGTAGAACTGCCGCGCGTAGGCGACCCGATCCTCGGTGGCGGTCACCTGTTCCTGCAGTTCGAGGAAGTTCTGGTTCGCCTTGAGATCGGGGTACGACTCGCTCAGCGCGAAGAGTTGGCGCAGCGCTCCGGTCAGCATGTTGTCGGCGACCGCCTGCTCACCCGGTGTGTCGGGAGCCTGGATCGCCGCGTTGCGGGCGAGCACGACCTGCTCGAGCGTCTCGCGCTCGTGGGCGGCATAGCCCTTCACCGTCTCGACGAGATTGGGGATCAGATCGAGGCGGCGCTTGAGCTGCACGTCGATCTGGGACCAGGCGTTCTCGACCTGGTTCTTCGACCGGACGAGTCCGTTGTAGACCACGACGCCGAGGGCGACGAGCGCCACGACGATGATGATCAGGACGATGAAGACCATGCGATGAGTCTACGTGCGCGACCTCGCCGACCCGGAGACCCCGCCGGACGATTCGCCGTCCACACGTCACGCGCCTCGTCGTACAGCTCCAGGTAGCGGTCGGCCAGCGTCGCCATCGCGAACTCCCCCGCCCGGTCGTGGCCGGCAGCACGGATGCGATCGGCGAGCGCTCGGTCGGTGAGCGCTCGTTCCAGGGTGCGAGCGAGGTCGGCGGCGTCGCCCGGCTCGGTCAGCAACGCGTCGACGTCGTCGGTGGCGACGTTCTGGTACCCGTCGAGCGCACTGGCGACGACCGCGGTGTCGGCTGCCATGGCTTCGAGCAGGACGACCCCGAACGACTCGCCACCGAGCGACGGCGCACAGAACACGTCGGCGGCTCGCAAACGGGCGAACTTCTCGGCGTCGTCGACCCGCCCGAGCCAGCGGATCCGCTCGTCGCCACTGGTCCGCCGAACGAGCGCGGCGGTGTCGGGGCCGTCGCTCGCCACCCAGAGTTCGACATCGATCGACAGGAGATCGAACGCGTCGATCAGGACGCGAAGGCCCTTGCGTTCCTCGTGTCGACCGCAGAAGAACACGACCGGTCGGTGCCCGGCCGGGCGTTCCCACGGCTCCACGCTGCGGATCATCCCGACTTCGATGCCGTTGAACAGCATCTCGTAGTCGCCGCCGAGATACCCCTGCACCAGGGCGAGGGCGTCCTTCGACACGACGACGCGCCGGTCGATCCGGTTGGCGATCCTCGACAGCGCCCGGTGGAACGCCCGATAGCTCGCCGATGTACCCGCCGCGTGGAACGTCCCGACGACCGGTCGTGGATGGGTGAGCACCGTGGTGATCGACGGGCCGGGGGCAAGCGGCTCGTGGACGTGGAGGACGTCGAAGTCCCCGTTCGTGATCGCTCGAACGGTGCGCAGCACTGCCGGCGGATCGGGGGCGAGCGGCGCGATCGAGCCGTTGGCAGCGGTCGGCAGCGAGTTGCCGAGCGGTGTCACGAACGACGTCGGCGGCGGCCCGTCGCACGGGCCGAGCACGCGAGCTTCGTAGCCGCGGCGACGCAACTCCCGGGCGAGCCCGAGCACCTGCATCTGGACGCCGCCGGGCACGCTGAGGCTGTACGGGCAGACCAAGCCGATGCGCATGCGGTGCCGATCGTACGGCTGCTCAGGGGCCGGTCACGACGAGATGTGGCCGGGGGAGATCGTCGACGCCGAACCGCTTTCGGGTCACCTCCGCCTCGAGCGGACGGGACAGGAGGAACCCCTGTCCCACGTCGCAGCCGAGTTGGCGCAACGCCTGGAGCTGTTCGGCTCGCTCGATGCCCTCAGCCACGCTCGTGATGTCGAGCGTGGAGGACATCTGCAGGATCATCCGCGCCAAGCTCGACTGACGCTCATCGCCGTCGACCTCGTTCACGAATTGACGGTCGATCTTCAGGACGTCGACCGGGAATCGCTGGAGGTAGGACAGCGAGCAGTACCCGGTGCCGAAGTCGTCGATCGCGATCGAGACGCCGAGCGCACGGAGTTCCTCGAGCACGTCGACCGCCTGCTCGACCTGTTCGACGAGCACGGTCTCGGTCACCTCGAGGGTGACGACGCGTGCGTCGAGCCCGGTGAGTTCGAGCGCGTTGCGGACCTGGTTCGCGAGATCGCCCGATCGCATCTGGGCCGCCGACACGTTGATGCTGATCCGTCGCTCGCCACGCTCCTGCCAACGTCGTGCCTCGGTCATCGCCTCGCGCAGCACCCACTCCCCGATCGGCACGATCAGTCCGGCACGCTCGGCGACCGGGATGAACTCACCCGGCGAGATCTCGCCCCGCTCGGGGTGACGCCAACGCAGCAGCGCCTCGGCACCGATGACCTCACCGCTCTCGAGCGACACGAGGGGCTGGTAGACCAGGCGGAACTGGCCCTCCTCGAGCGCAGTCGCGAGTTCGGCACGGAACTCGAGCTGGGTCGTCGCGCCGAGCCGCATCGCCGGATCGAAGATCTTGATCTGCCCCTTGCCGGCGCGCTTGGCCTCGTACATCGCGATGTCCGCGTCGCGCAGCAGGCTCGAGGTGGTCATGCCTGGCGCCGCGACCGCAACACCGACGCTGGCCAGCACGGCCAGGTCGTACCCCGAGAGTCGGGCCGGCCGACTGAGTTCGTCGAGCAGCGCCTCGGCCACGTCGATCGCTCGGTCGACACCACCCTGGTCCTCGAGCAGAACTGCGAACTCGTCACCGCCGAGCCGTGCCGGCGTGTCGCCGGCGCCCGAGACGGAACGAATCCGATCGGAGATCGTGCGCAGCAGTTGGTCACCCACGCCGTGGCCGAGCGCGTCGTTGACCGACTTGAAGTCGTCGAGGTCGACGAACAGCACCACGACGGGGTCGGCTTCGGGACGTGTGATGCGGAGTGCATGGTCCATCCGATCGAGGAACAATGCGCGGTTCGCGAGCCCCGTCAGCTCGTCGTGGAACGCTCGATGGCTGAGCTGGCGCTCGAGGTTGCGCTGTTCGGTCACGTCGCGGAATGTCGCCACGATGCCGTCGACGGCGTCGCCCCCGAGCAGATTGGCGATGGTGGCCTCCATGCGACGACGTTGCCCATCGACGCGTACGAGCGTCGTCTCGAACTTGACGGTCGAGTCCGGGCCCGAAGCGAGCACGTCGGACACGTGGCGCGTCGCTTCGTCGCGGGACTCGTCAGCGATCAGGTCGATGAGCGAGCGACCCAGCCAGTCCGACGTGCGGTGCCCGAGCGTTCCGGCGAGCCCCGGGCTCGCGTAGTTGATCGCGCCGGTCTCGTTCATCAGCACGACGACGTCGCTCGAGTGCTCGACCATCGCTGCGAGGCGGTCCTGGCCGCGACGCTCGGTCAGCCGACGGACCGCATCGAGCAACCCCCACATGCGTGCGAGAGCGAGACCAACCGACACCACGGCGGCTGCAGCGACCACCAAGCGGGTCGCGGACGTGCCCAGGTCGGCGATCGTCAAGGCGAACAGAACGGTGAGTGGAGTGAGCACGGCGACGCTGAGCCCGATGGTCCGACCGACGGACGCGACCGGGGCGTGCTCCGATGGGCGACGAACGACGCGTCCGGGCACGAACGCCGCCGCGACGAGGATCGGTGGTGCGAGCGTGCCGAGGGCAGCGGCGACGCCGCCGAGGCCGAACGTCCCTTCGAGCACCAGGACACCTCGAACGGTGTCGGCAACCAGTTGCACGATCGTGCCGACGACGAGCAGGATCACCGGGGTACTGGCACCCCGGTGGCCGGCCAGACGCAGCGCCGAGGCGAGGGTGACGCTGCACACCAGGGCAGGTGCGATTCCGGCGGCGACGTCGAAGACCGCCCGGTCCTCGTCCGCGAGCACGGGTTCGGCGACGATCAGCCACACGGCGACCGAGCCGGCGAGGGCCAGCGTCGCCGTCTCGAATGCGCCGAGCGCATCGCTGTCCCGGCGTGCAGCGCGAGACGATGCGATCACCC
This sequence comes from Actinomycetota bacterium, assembly GCA_038529675.1. Classification (GTDB taxonomy): domain Bacteria; phylum Actinomycetota; class Acidimicrobiia; order Acidimicrobiales; family Ilumatobacteraceae; genus Ilumatobacter_A. The sequence goes on along the minus strand of JBCBDK010000002.1, from coordinate 12,856 downwards.
CGACGACCAGCGCCAGCGCCGCGGCGAGGTGGAGGCCGTCGACGGCCGACGGAAAAGCGGCGCCGTCACCGAACTCCTGACCGGCACGAACGGTGTGCGCCACCGCGGTCAGGGCGGCGAAGCCGGCGATCGAACGCCAGACGGCCCGCTCACCGTTCGCCCGCCGACGCCACGCCAACACGGCGGCCGCGGCGACGACTGCCGGGACTCCGATGCGAATCAACTCCGCGCCTGCCGAGCGCGGCAGCACGACGTACACCACCGCCGCGAGCGCGGCCGCGGCGAGCGCGGCGCGGTGCCGTGCGGGCGGCGTCGTCGAGTTCATCGTGTTCATTGTCGTTCAAGTGGACGGCGTGTCGGGAGCCGTCTCCGAGTAGCCAGGATCGCTCGGCCAGTTTGGCTGGAACATGTGCCATTGTGACGGCGCTCGTCGAATGAGCCGCTCGAGTTCCGTCGCGAGCTGCTGGGTGATGCGGTGGACGTCCTCCCGCAGCCGCTTCGCCCGCCGGTCGACCGTGAGCGGTGGCCGGACCCACGCGTGGTGCTGATCGACGCCGTCGGCGAAGTAGACAGCGGTCGGCAGGATCGGCGCACCGGTCCGGAGCGCCACCGTTGCCGCACCGCCCGGCAGCGTGGTCTCCTCACCGAAGAACTCGACCGTCGGCCCGGTGCGTTGGATGTCACGGTCGGACAGGAGGCAGACGATCTCGTTGCGCCGGAGCGCCGCCACGACCTCGCCGCCGGCGGTCGGGCCGAGGGGCACGACGTGCATGCCGAGTTCGGAGCGGAGGTTGACGAACCAGTCGAACAGTTCGGGTGGCTCGATCTGTTCGACCACCACGGTGATCGGATGCCCCTGGTCGGCGATCCATCGGCCCGCCCACTCCCAGCCGCCGAGGTGGGGCAGGGCGAGGATGCACCCGTTGCCCGCCGCGAGTGCGCCGGTGATGTGCGGGTCGTAGTCGCCGGCGTCGAACCCCCGGTCGACCGCGCGTCGGCTGAGCGACGGCAGGCGGAACGACTCGATCCAGTACCGGGCGTAGTAGTCGAAGGCCTCCTGCACCGCCCGACGCAGCCGCAACCCGCGAAGCGTCGGATCGGCGCGTTGGAGCTGCCTGGTGATCATGGATCGCCGTTCGGGGCTGGCGACGCTCGCGCCGGCGCCGAACGGTGCGCTGAGACCGGCAGCCACGACACCCGGTGTCAGTCGCGCAGCGAGCGCACCGAGGCGATAGGTGCCAGTCGTGAGCGCGTCGAGGTCGAGCCCGGGGACCGGTAACTGGAAGAGTGTGGTTCGCTCAGCCATGCACCGACGGCGGCCTCAGGGTCGCCGGCGCGGCACCCGTGTCCGCCGACGTTCGGTCCGGGCAACCCGACGGCTCTGCCGACGCGAGCGCCGCATCTCGATTCGCGCCTGCGTGACGGGCGCGACAGCCGCCTGCCGCCAGACCTTCACGAACCGCTGGATCGCGGTGATCGACGTCAGCACGAGCATCGCCCACAGGATCGGGATCAGCAGTGCGGAGAACGCGAGGCCGACACAGATCGCGATGATGCGCTCGGCCCGTTCCATGAGGCCACCCTTCGCATCGATCCCGAGCGACTCCGCCTTGGCGCGCTGATAGCTGATGAGCGACGAGACACCGGCGATCGCGAACGGCAGCATCGCGAGCTGGCCGGAGAACTGCTCGTCGGTGGCGAAATACCAGGCGATGCCACCGAGCAGGAAGGTGTCGGTGACGCGGTCGACGGTCGAGTCGAAGAAGGCGCCTCGCTGGCTGGACGTGTCGGACGCCTTCGCGAGCGCGCCGTCGAGGAGGTCGGGCAGGGCGGCGAGGATCACGAGCACCAGGCCGAGCAGGAGTCGGCCGCTGCCGACGGCGACGGCGGCGCCGACCCCGACGAGGAGTCCGAGCACCGTGAGAGCGTCGGGCGAGAGGCCCGTCTTTCGCAACGCCGCTCCGAGCGGCTTGACCGCGGCGTCGACCGGCTTTCGAAACGTGCCGTCGAACATGGGCCGCGAGGCTACTCGGACGCGTCGACGTCCGGTCGGAGTGCCGCTGTTGCCTCGGGGTTGTCCTGGACGAGCTGTTCCACGATCGAACCGTCGAGTGCGTCGACGAGCACGAGACCGCGCTGGCGTGGCGGCTCCTCGGCCGAATAGCAGAGGACACGCCAGGTCGGGCGGCTGCGGAATCCGCGCCACACCTGCTGTGCGGAGGCGTGGCCGACGCCGAACCCGACGGCCTGCTGCGCTGCGACGAGGGCGTCCTTCTCGTCGATGTTCATCCGCCAGCCCGAGGTGATCGAGATCAAGGCCACCACCGCCAGCAGCACGGCCGCCAGCAGCCAGCCGCCGTTGACCACTGGGGAGTCCTCGGCGAGCAGATACACCGCGAGGCAGCCGGCGGCGAGCACGGCGTAGATCGCGCCTGGCCATCGGCGCCGGCTGTTGTCCGGGAACAGGTAGGCCCCGACGAAGCCCGACGGGTCGAGATCGTCGGGCAACTCGTCGCGGATCTCGTCGGCATTGCTCATCAGCGCTCCAGGCTAGAAGTCACGATGTCGACGACCGCCACGCTCCTCGGAGACGTGCGGCACTGTCGTCCAGGGACTCGGGCAACGTCTGCGTGTTGGCGATCGCCGACATGAAGTTGCTGTCGCCGGCCCACCGGGGCACGACGTGCACGTGCAGGTGTGTCGGCACGGATCCTCCCGCGACCTGGCCGAGGTTGACGCCGACGTTCAAGCCGTCGGGTTCGTACGCCGCGCGAACGGTCGCCACGGCGTCCGTCACGGTGGCCCACAGCTCGTGGGTCTCGGAGGCGCTCAGCTCGGCGAGGTCGGCGACCTCACGGTACGGCAACACCAACAGGTGACCGGTCGTGTACGGATGGATGTTGAGGATGGCGAACACCTCACTGCCCCGGTGGAGGATGTGGGTCGCCTCGTCGGGCTCACCGGACGTGAGCAGCCGAGTGAACACGCTGCCGTCGGCCGCGTCGGGGTCGACGCGGGAGGGCGCTGACCCGACGTAGGTGGCGCGCCATCCCGACCAGATCCGTTCGAGCACCGTGCGCTCCCGTCTCGTCCCGTCCGTCGTCAGGCGGTCAGCGCCGCGGCTTCGGCCTCGGCGACCTCGGCCCGGAACCGCTCGATGAAGGTCACCAGCGGCACGTCGCGCTCGACGTCGACGCCGGGCGAGCCGTCCTCGTCCCTCGGGACCAGGTCGGTGCGGGGGTTGACGCCCACCGTGTCGGCAGCGACGTCGTCGTCGCCGACGACGAGCACGTACGGCAACTTCTCGAGCTTCCCCGCGCGGATCCGCTTGCCGAGCCCCACGTCGGCGTTGACGACGTCGACGCGGACACCGGCCTCCTCGAGCCGGACCGCGACCTGCGCCGCATGCTCCTCGTGGGCCTCGGCCACCGGCAGCACCCTGACCTGGGTCGGCGACAGCCAGGTCGGGAACGCGCCGGCATAGTGCTCGACGAGCACACCGAAGAACCGCTCGATCGACCCGAACAGCGCTCGGTGCAACATGATCGGGCGATGGCGCTCGTTGTCGGCGCCGACGTACTCGAGGTCGAACCGCTCCGGCAGGTTGAAGTCGGCCTGGATGGTCGAGAGCTGCCACGACCGGCCGATCGCATCGCGAACGTCGATGTCGATCTTCGGTCCGTAGAACGCCGCGTCGCCCTCCTTGACCGAGTACTCCAACCCGTGCCGCTCGAGTGCCTCGCGCAGCGCCTCGGTCGCTCGCTCCCAGATCTCGTCGGAGCCGACGTACTTCACCGGGTCCTTGGTCGAAAGGTTGAACGTGAAGTCCTCGAACCCGAATGCCCGCAGCACCGACAGCACGAAGTCGAGGAGGCCGGCGATCTCGTCGGCCAGCTGCTCCTCGGTGACGTAGATGTGGCTGTCGTCCTGGGTGAAGCCGCGAATGCGGAGCAATCCGTGCAACGTGCCGGCGCGTTCGTAGCGGTACACGTTGCCGAGCTCGAACAGGCGCAGCGGCAACTCGCGGTAGCTCCGCTGCCGGCTCCGGAAGATCAAGCAGTGGATCGGGCAGTTCATCGGCTTCATGTAGTAGGTGCCGTTGTCCATCTCCATCGGCGGGTACATCCCGTCCTCGTACCACTCGAGGTGCCCGGAGGTCTCGAACACACCGGACTTGGCGAGGTGCGGTGTGTACACGAACTCGTAGCCACCCTGTTCGTGCCGGAGCCGGGAGTAGTCCTCCATCAGCTTGCGGATGATCGCGCCCTTCGGGTGCCAGACGGCGAGCCCGCCTCCGAGCTCCGACGGGAACGACAGGAGGTCGAGTTCCGTGGCCAGCTTGCGGTGGTCGCGCTTGGCTGCCTCCTCGAGTTGGTGGAGGTGCGCTGCGAGCGCCTGCTTCGACTCCCATGCCGTGCCGTAGAGCCGCTGGAGCATCTTGCCCGACTCGTTGCCACGCCAGTGGGCGCCGGCGACCTTCTGGAGCTTGAAGAACCCGAGCTTGCCCGTGGAGGGCACATGCGGGCCGACACACATGTCGATGAACTCGTCGGTGTTCCGGTACGCGCTGATCACACCGTCGCCCGACACCTCGCCCGCGTCGAGCGAGTCGCCGGCCGCGGACTCGACGCGCTCGATGATCTCGATCTTGTAGGGCTGGTCGGCGAAGACCTGCTTCGCTTCGTCCATCGTGTGCTCGGATCGGATGAAGGGCTGGTTCTGCTTGACGATCCCCTTCATCTGCTGCTCGATGCGACCGAGATCCTCGTCCGAGAACGTCTGGCCGTCGGGCAGGTCGAAGTCGTAGTAGAAGCCGTTCTCGATCGCGGGACCGACGGAGAACTTCGCCCCCGGGTAGAGCTGTGTGACCGCCTGCGCGAGCACGTGCGCAGTGGAGTGCCGCAGCACATGACGACCCTCGTCGGTGTTGCTCGTGATGATCGCGACGACATCGCCGTCGTGGATCTCCCTGGTCAGGTCGGTGTCGACCCCGTTGACCGTCGCGGCGACCGCCGCCTTCTTCAGCCCGGAACCGATCGACGCGGCCAGGTCGAGCGACGTCGAACCGGCGGGCAGCTCACGTTCGGATCCGTCGGGCAACGACACCGTGATGTTCGCAGGGCTGATGGTCGACATAGCTCGCCAGGATACGAGCGGGGCCGACGAAGCTCGTGGACGGTTTCGGGGTCGATCCCCGCAGGCGTTCGAGTCAGGTGCCGGCGGCGACCGCGAGCTCGCGGTGGGTCTCGCCGGTCGGTGTGTCGTCGGCGAGCAGTTCGGAGACCGATGCCACGCGACCGGTGACCACCGGTTCGGACTCGCTCTCACCGGCATACCGGTGGACGTACTCCTGGCCGGTCATCTGCCCGATCTCGAACATCACCTCGTCGGTCATCGACCGCCAGGCGAGGTGGTCGGAGCCTCGGTTGCGGTACCGGGCGGGCTTGACCGCCCGGCCGATCTCGATCGAGCACGACTTGCGCAGCTTCGGTACCTTGGCGTCGGGCGGCTGGATCTGATCGGTCCCGGTGATGCCGACGGGAAAGATCGGTACGTCGAGCTCCATCGCCAGCCGAGCGGCACCGGTCCGACCCTTGTGCAGTTTGCCCGAACGGCTGCGAGTTCCTTCGGGGAAGATGCCGAACAACTCGCCCCGGTCGAGCACCTGCTTCGCCGCGTCGAGCGCGGCGGCCGACTTCTCGCCGCCGGATCGATCGATCGGGATCATGCCCATCGCCGGGAACAGGAACTTCGTCTTCCACGAGTCCATGTACTCGGCCTTGCCGACGAAGCTGATGTTCCGCGGCAACGTGAACACCAGGAACGCAGAGTCGAGGAAGCTGATGTGGTTGGGGCAGAGGATCGCCGGACCCTCCGTCGGGAGACGGTCGTAGCCGACGACGTCGATGTCCCAGAGCTTGGTGACGATCGGCCCCGCGCCGCCGCGCACTCTGCGCTGCAGGGTGCCGGCCCCGGGTCGATCAGTCACGAGCGGGATCTTACGTGAGTGAACACGTCGTTTCGAGACGTTGAAATGAACTTCGTGTTTCAGCGGCCGCCGAGTTCGATGCCGAGGAGCGACGCCGCCTCGGCGACACCTTCGCCGCTCGCAGCGGCCGCGTCGATCGCTGCCACCGCACCGGGCGTGTCGAGATCGTCATCGAGGCGTGATCGGACCTCCTGGAGCAGATCTGGATTCGATCGGTCGGCGGCGTTCCACGCCTCGAGGCGGGCCGCGTTGCGCGGCATGAGTTCGTCGTCCCACTCCCAGTCGGTCCGGTAATGGTGCTCGACGATGACGAGTCGGATCGCCCGCGGGTCCCAGGTTTCGCGAAGGGCGTCGACGAACACGAGGTTGCCGAGGCTCTTCGACATCTTCTCGCCGTCCTTGGCGACCATGCAGGTGTGCATCCAGTGCTTGACGAACTGCTCACCGGTGGCCGCCTCCGACTGGGCGCGCTCGCACTCGTGGTGCGGGAAGATCAGGTCGGAGCCACCACCGTGCAGGTCGATCGTGGTGCCGAGCTCGCGGAGCGCGAGCGCCGAGCACTCGATGTGCCAGCCGGGTCGGCCCGCGCCCCACAGCGTGTCCCACGCCGGCTCGTCGGCGGCCGACGGGTGCCACAGGACGAAGTCGAGTTGGTTGCGCTTGTTCGGGTCGTCGATGTTGCCACCGCGCTCCTTCGCGTACGCCAACATCTCCGCCTCGGTGTAGCCACTCATCGAGCCGAACGACTCGAACTTCGACACGTCGAAGTAGACCGAACCGCCCGCCTCGTAGGCGTAGCCACGGTCGATCACCATGCCGATGAAGCCGCGGATGTCGGGGATCGCCGAGCTGGCGCGGGGTGTGGACGCGACCGGGAGTGCGTTCAACGCCTCCATGTCCCGCTCGAACCGGGCCTCCTCGCCGGCCGCCAGGTCGAGGTAGTGGACACCCAGCTCGCGCGCCTTGGCGAAGAGCGGGTCGTCGACGTCGGTGACGTTGCGGACGCAGGTGACGGTGTGGCCCTTGTCGATCAGGTGCCGCATCAACACGTCGTAGGCGATGAACGTGTTGGCATGACCGAAGTGGGTCGCGTCGTACGGTGTGATCCCGCACGTGTACATGAGCACCTCGTCGCCCGGCTCGAACGGCACGACGGCGCTCCGGGCGGTGTCGTGGAGATGCAGGGTGCTCATGTGTGCTGCCTCATGACGTGCTGCATCGTAGGAGCCCGCCCGGTCAGCGCCTCGCCTCGGGCAGCCGGCGGGGAGTGACGGCGGCGACTGACGGCGACGAGGCACGGCGACGAGGCACGGAGTGCGCCGTCGTGCCGGCGCTGCTGAGTACGTTGCAGGCCGTGACTGGAATGCTCGATGGCAAGAAGATCGTGATCACCGGCGTGCTCACCGACGCGTCGCTGGCGTTCCGCTCGGCACAGCTGGCAATCGACGAGGGCGCCGACGTCGTCCTCACCGGCGCCGGTCGTGCGCTACGCCTGACCGAGCGCACGGCCCGCAAGCTCCAGTTGCCTGACGGGGCCGCGCCGATCGAGGTGTTCGAACTCGACGTCACCGTGCCCGAACACGGCGACGCGGTCCGCGAGGCGCTGGCGTCGAAGTGGGGTCGCGTCGACGGGGTCCTCCACGCGATCGGGTTCGCACCTGAGGTCTGCCTGGGCGACGACTTCATGGCCGCGCAGTGGGACGACGTCGCAACAGCGATGCACATCTCGACCTACTCGCTGAAGATGCTCGCTGATGCGTTCGTCCCACTGATGAAGCCGCCACACGGAGGTGGCGGCGCGTTCGTCGGCCTCGACTTCGACAACAGCCAGGCGTGGCCCGCGTACAACTGGATGGGCGTCGCGAAGTCCGCGCTGCAGTCGGTGTCGCGGTACCTCGCCAAGGAACTCGGCCCGGAGCAGATCCGATCGAACCTCGTCGCCGCCGGCCCGATCAAGACGATGGCGGCCAAGTCGATCCCCGGCTTCGCCCTGTTCGAGGACACGTGGGACGGCCGTGCACCGCTCGGGTGGGACGTCCAGGACCCCGAACCCGTCGCGCGTGCCGTGGTCGCGCTGCTCAGCGACTGGTTCCCGGCGACGACCGGCGAGATCGTGCACGTCGACGGCGGCTATCACGCGGTCGGCGCCTGACAACCGGCAGGTGGAACTGAGCGCGCACGGTTCGACGTCAGCTGCTCGAATGTGGCGGTGACCAGCACACCCTTCGCCGAACTCAGCTCACGGCGTCAGCTCCACCGGCTTCGAGCGGCGGCACGGCAGGCACTCGACGACTACGCGCTCGCCGGAGCACGACTCGACCTCGTCGTCCACGACTTCAACGCGACGTACCGCGTCACCACGTCCGACGGGGAGCGGTTCGCGCTCCGGATCAACCTCAATTCACAGCACCCGGTCGATGGGGTGTTGGCCGAGGCGGAGTGGGTCGCACGTCTCGCCGACGACCCGGAACTGCTCGTGCCGGCGCCTGCCAGGACCGTCGACGGGCGACTGGCGACGATCGTCGATGTGGAGGACCTCGACCGGCAGGTTCCGGCCGTGGTGTATCGCTGGCTGGACGGGCCGAACCTCGGATCGCGGGTTCGGCCACGCCACGCGTTCGAGATCGGTCGGACCGCAGCCCGCCTGCACGCCCATGGCGCGTCCCTCCCGCGCTCCGTCACCGGGCACCGCTTGTGTTTCGACCACTACCTCATGGACAGCCCCGACCGACTCGGCACGCTCGACGTCGACTGGCTCGACGATGACCTGCGCGACACGTTGCATCGCGCTCGCACCCGCCTCGAGCCACTCGTCGAACCAGTGCTCTCGACGCCGCCCGGCATGATCCATGGCGATCTGCACCCGTGGAACGTCAAGTGGTACCGCGGGCGCCTCGCCGTCTTCGACTTCGACGACTGCGGGTTGGCGTCGCCGATGTTCGAGCTGGCGATCTCGTCGTACTACCTGCGAGCGCATCCGGGCGCCGACCAGGCGCTGCGGGACGGGTATCGGTCGATCGCACCGCTCGACTGGGTCGACGCAGCGGCCTTCGACGAGGTCTTCGAGGCGCTCGTCGCCTCCCGCTCGCTCCTGCTGCTGAACGACCTGGTCGGAACGGAGACCGCATCGCACCGCGACCTCGTGCCGTCGTTCGCCGCTCGCACGGGGCGGCGCCTTCGACACTGGTTGGACTCGGGTCGGTTCGATACCGTCCTGCCATGACACGGCAGGCGATCAGCGGATTGGACCGGGAGATCGAGCGGACGAAGGAGCTGCTCGGCTCGCTGACCGACCACGAATGGCAGGCGCCCTCGGGATGCGAGGGGTGGCGAGTCCAGGACGTCGTCTGTCACATGGCGGCGGTGTTCCAGCAGATCGCCGCACCCGACACGATCGACACCGGCGACGCGAGCGGCGCGGAGGCCGCGGCCGAGGTTCCGGTGCGGGCCCGCCACGACTGGACGTCAGAGCAGGTCGCCGCCGCGTACGACGAGTGGGCAGCCAAGGGCCGCGACGCCCTCGCTGCACTCCAGGAGCCCCCGGTGGCGGACACCGTCGTCCCACTGTCCGACCTCGGGTCCCACCCGATGCACCTGCTCGGCAACGCGATCGCGTTCGATCACTACTGCCACCTCCGCCACGACATCGGCGCCGCTGTCGAACGTGCGGCCCGACTCCCCCAGGACGCCGAGGTGCTCGGACCCACCGTCGAGTGGATGCTCGCCGGGCTGCCCCAGATGTGCGCCGACGCACTCGGCGAGGCGCCCCGCCAGGCGGTCAACCTCGTGTTCGACGGACCCGCCGCCGGTACGTGGTGCCTGACGCCGGGCGACGCTGCCGCCGGCCCGGGATGGACCATCGCCGCCGGCGCGGACGACGACGCGCCGGTGGTCCGTACGACCGCCCACGACTTCGTGTCATGGGGCACGAAGCGGGCGGACTGGCGCGACTCGAGCACCGGCGACGTCAGCGTTCCCGCCGTCCAGGCGGTGCTCGACGCGGTCAACGTCATCTGACGGGCCAGGGCGAGCACTGCGGCCGTCCCCGACGCGGTGGTGCGGCGCTGGCATCCGAGTGCAGGTCGTTACCCTGCGCCGGGTGAATCGCCTCGCGGACGAGACCTCCCCGTACCTGCGTCAGCACCGAGACAACCCGGTCCACTGGTGGCCGTGGTGCGACGAGGCCTTCGACGAGGCCCGTGAACGCGACGTGCCGGTCCTCGTGTCGATCGGGTACTCGGCGTGTCACTGGTGCCACGTGATGGCGCACGAGTCGTTCGAGGACGACGAGGTGGCGGCCAAGCTCAACCACGGCTTCGTCGCGATCAAGGTGGACCGGGAGGAACGCCCCGAGATCGATCAGATCTACATGGACGCGCTGCAGGCGATCACCGGCCGCGGCGGTTGGCCGCTGACCATGTTCGTCACCCCCAACGGCGAGCCGTTCTTCGGCGGGACCTACTACCCGAAGGATCGCTTCCTCGAGGTCCTCGACGCCATCGCCCAGGGTTACTCGGAGCGACGTGACGACATCAACGAGAACATCGACCGGATCCACGAGAAGATCGACTCGGCCTCGACGCTGAAGAGCGCCGACGACATCCCGACGATCGAGCAGATGAACACCGCGGTCAAGGGGCTCGCCCGAGCGCATGACGCCGAGTGGGGCGGGTTCGGCATCCCGCCCAAGTTCCCGACGGTGTTCAACGTGCAGTTGATGATGCGTGCGTTCATGTCGAGCGGCTCCGAGCCGGCGAAGGACATCGTGGTCCGCACGCTCGACGCCATGTGCTCGGGCGGGATGTACGACCACATCGGCGGTGGCTTCGCCCGCTACTCCACCGATCGCCAGTGGAACGTGCCGCACTTCGAGAAGATGCTGAACGACCAGGCGCTCCTCGTGCAGACCTACCTGCAGTGTCTGATGGTGCTCCGGCCCCCGCAGTGGCGTCAGGTCGTCCAGGAAACGGTCGAGTACGTCGTTCGCACGCTGCGCCACCCCGACGGCGGCTTCTACTCCGCCGAGGACGCCGACTCGATCGGTCCCGATGGCGAACCGGTGGAGGGCCGCTTCTACACCTGGACCGAGGACGAGGTTCGGGCCGCCCTGCACGACGTCAAGCCGGAGTTCATCGAGGAGACCCTGTCGTGGTGGGGCATCGGCGAGTCCCGCGCCAAGACCACCACCCACCTCAAGCGGACCCCGAACCCGGCGTTCGACAACACCAAGCCGCCCACCGACGGCACCGAGCAGGCGGGCGAGAACGACCGGTTCCTCATCGAACGCACCGAGGCGAAGCTCGGCGAGTTCGAGGGACGCTGGATCCCGAACCGTGCGGCGCACCGCGGCGAGCTCGTCCGCTCCGACCCGATGAACTTCACCCGGGCTCGTCTCTTCCAGGCACGCCTCGAGCGTCAGCGTCCGGCGCTCGACGACAAGGTGTTGCTCGAGTGGAACGCGCTGTTCCTGTCGGCGCTCAGCCAGGCCGCCGCAGTGTTCGACCACGAGCCGTGGCTCGATGCCGCCGTCGCCAATGCCGAGTTCCTGCTTCGTGAGTTGCGGGGCGAGGACGGCCGCTGGTTCCGGAGCTGGCACGCCGACGGCGAGCCGAAGGCCCGCCACCAGGCGCTCGCCGCCGACCACGCGACGTTGATCGACGCGTTCATCCGACTCGGCGAGGCGACCGGTGCAGCCCGGTGGCTCGGTGAGGCCCAGGCAGTTGCCGACACGCTGCTCGACCACTTCTTCGACGCCGGCTCAGGCGGCCTGTTCACGACCGCCGACGACGCCGAGACGCTCGTCGTCCGCCAGAAGGACGTCATCGACAACGCCACCCCGTCGGCGAACTCGATGGCGGCGCACGCGCTCACCAGGCTCGCCGCGCTCACCGGCGAGCAGCGCTACCTCAACCACGCCGATCGCATCCTGCAGGTCCTGACCGATGTCGTCGACACCGGGGTCGGCCAGTACTCCCACGCACTCACCGCCACCGACCTTCGTCGGCGCGGCGTGACCGAGTTGGTCATCCCGGTCGAGCCGAACGACGAGGGTGTACGCGAGAAGACGCCGATGGTCCGGCTGGCACAGTCGGTTTTCAGGCCGGACATCGTCCTCGCCTGGGGTGAATCTCACGACACGCCGCTCTGGCAGGGAAAGGAACCCGGCATGGCCTACCTCTGCCGGCAGGGAACCTGCGACGCCCCCACCGCGGACGTCGAGGCATTCGCCGAGCAACTGTTTGGCCGCAAGGTGCGCGTCGTCGATCCCGACGACCCGGCGAACGTCGACCCCGACGACCCCGCCAACGTCGACCGCACCGACGCCACGAGCGGCGAGCAGGACGCCGACGGAGCTACCACCGACCCCGACGAATGATCTGATCGGGCTCGAGCCGAGGCCGTCGGGCGCTGCGACCGCCGCCGCGATCGCTCGACAGGGGCCAGCCGAGGGCGATCGCCCCGAGCAGCTGCGGTCCGTCGGGAACACCGAAGGCCTCCCGCACGGCTGGCTCGTGGTCGAACACACCGAAGAACAGCGCGCCGAGACCCACGTCCTCTGCGGCCAACAGCAGCGTCATCACCGCCATCGAGGCGTCGATCGTCCAGTACGGCGTCGACCAGGCATCGACGCCGTCGCCGAGCCCCGTCCGCGCCTTGTCCGGCTCGGCGTACCGCTCGACGTAGGCGGCGGGATCGGCGAACGGCAGTGCGATCACGGGGGCATCGAGGAGTTGGGCCCAGCGGAACGACGAGCGTCGTTCGGTCGGCAGGGTCAGCTGCCAGTAGCGGGTGACGTCGTCGCCGGTCAGCACGAGCAGGCGCCAGCCCTGCGTCTTGCCGGCGCTCGGCGCCCAGGACGCGAGTTCG
>JBCBDK010000001.1:0-37589 GCA_038529675.1 Actinomycetota bacterium | reverse complement strand
GATGGCGACGTTGTCCGCCACTGCCTTGATGCGGTCGGGGTCGGCCACCGACGTGCCGCCGTACTTCTGGACGATGAGACCCACGGGGACCTGAGGCTATCGCTGGTGGGAAGCAGGCGAGGGTGATCCGGCGCCCACCTGCGCAACCTCCGCTCGCGCGTCGGCCAGCGTCGGGCACGTGGCGAATGTGCCGTGCTCGACCCCGGCGGAAGGGGCCGAGCACGGCGTCAGCGGATCGAAGGACCTCGGAGACGACTGGCGTGGTCGCTCGGGTCGTGTGCCGTCGGCGGATACGGCACGTTCTTCGATTCGCCGAACAGCCCCGGCGCAGTGGCCGGGAGATCTAGGAACGGTCGGGTAGCGTGGTCGAGCTTCGGTCCGTGGGAACCGGCACCCCGCCGTGGCGCCGTTGACTGCGCTGCAGTTGATGCCACGTGACGTGAAGCGGTGCGCCCTGATACGTCGCCAGTCGTCCCCCCGTTTGTCGCCCTCATTTCGTTCCACCCTGGGCGAGCGGTCTTGTCCGCCGTCGCCCAACACCTACCGTACCTGACCACGTAGCGTGGTGCTACCCGCACGGAGAGATTCTTGCTGAATCAACGGAAGTGCCGGTCGCGATGGCAGCTTCTCGCGTCGAGCGAGGTCGGTGTGGGCACGATCGCCGCGCAGGTCCAGACTGCGTGGATGAGCATCGTGAAGATCAACGCCATCACCATCCCCGAGGGGATGGGCGACCAGCTCGAGGCTCGATTCGCGGGTCGAGCGAAGATGGTCGAGCAGTTCGACGGGTTCGAGGACTTCCAGCTCCTGCGCCCGACCGAGGGTGAGTCCCGGTACTTCGTCTACACGAGGTGGGCCTCGGAGGAGGCGTTCCAGCACTGGATGTCGAGCCAGGACTTCGAGCGCGGGCATGCCTCGGGTCAGGCCGACGGCAACGATGATGGCGACGGAGGACAGGCCCGCCGCCCGGTCGCGCAGGACGCGGCGCTGATGTCGTTCGACGTCGTCGAGCACGTCGTCAAGGGCGGTTGACGCGCCACCTCGGATCCACCGTCACACGAGGTCTGCGAGCGTCGACAACGCCCTGACCACGTCACGGTGACGGGTCGTCAGCGGGCTCAACCCGAGTCGGAGCACGTCGGGCTCGCGCTCGTCCAGCACGACACCGCGTTCGGCGAGCGCCGGTTGGAGACGCTTCGCCTCGGCGTGGCGAACGACGACGTGGCCGCCGCTGGTGCGAGGTGGCGGCTCGGTGTCGCACGACAGACCCAGCTCGCCCGCGACGTCGATCGCGAGCGTTGCCAGCGAGCGGGCCTTCGCAGCGATCGCGTGGATGCCGGCGTCGGCGGTGACCGAGATGCCGGCTCGTGCGGCGGCGAGGGCGAGCACCGGCGGTGTGCCGTTGAGGAGCCGGGCGATGCCGGCGCGCGGGGCCCACGCGTCGTCCATACGGAACTGGTCGGCTTGTCCGAACCATCCCTGGATCGGTGATGTCAGCTGGTCGTGCAACTCGTGGCGGACGTAGCTGAACGCTGGTGCGCCCGGCCCGCCGTTGAGGAACTTGTAGGTGCAGCCGGCGGCGAGTTCCGCACCCGTGGCGTCGAGGTGGACGGGGAGGACGCCGGCTGCGTGGGACAAATCCCAGACGACGCGGGCGCCGTGGCGGCGAGCCCGCTCGGTCTCGGCCTCGATGTCGGCGACGACGGCGCTGCGGTAGTCGACGAGTGATCGGACGACGACGTCGACACCATCGAGATCGTCGGTGCCCGCCCGCACGATCACATGGCTGTCGCTGCGCGATCGGAGCCGCGCGATGCCCTCCACGACGTAACGGTCGGTGGGGAACTCCGTGTCGTCCACGGCGATCACGGCCGGCGCGGACCGGTCGTCACGCAGGTCGAGCGCGACGTTGACGAGTTGGAACAGACAGACGGTCGTCGACTCGTGGACGACGACCTCGCCCGCTCGTGCGCCGATCAGCGGTGCGAGTTCGTCACCGACGATCAGTGGGAGGTCGAGCCAGTCGTGCTCCCACCACGACTCGATCAGCACGCCCGCCCACTGATGTTCGACCACCTCGGCGAGCGCCTCGATCGTTCGCCGCGGTGTTCGCCCGAGCGAGTTGCCGTCGAGGTAGACGAGGTCCGGATCGGGCACGACGAACTCGTCGAGCCACGAAGCCAGCGGATCGTCGGCGTCGAGGGCGTCGGCTCGCTGCATGAGCTCGCTCATCGGCCGCATCGTGTCAGACGGAGCCGTCGACGAGCTCGACGAAGCTCGCGTGGCGCACGTGCCCGTCGTTCGTGAACTCGGCGATCTCGATCCGTGCCATGAGTGCAGGCTCGACCCACGTAGCGCTGCGGCTGATCGCGCGCGGCGGCTCGGGATCGAACGGGCAGTGTTCGGTCATCAGGTCGCGGAGCTGCGACGTCAGCTCGGTGAGGATGCGCTGATCGAATCCGGTCCCGACGCCGCCGGCGAAGCGCAGCTCGGAGGTGGCGTCGTCCCGCTGGCCGACGAGCAGGGCGCCGAAGGTGGTCGCACGATTGCCCGTTCCGGTGGTGAAGCCACCGATCGGCAGTTCGACGGTGCGCCGGTGCTTGATCTTCAGCCAGTCCTTGCTGCGAGCGCCGACGCGGTACGTCGAGTCGAGTCGCTTGGCGATCACGCCCTCGAGCCCGAGTTCGGCAGTGGCCCGCACGAGTTCGGCGCCGCCGCCGACCCGATGCTCGGGAACCGACCAGTGCGGCCCGGGTTCGACGAGTGAGGCCAACAGTCGCCGCCGATCGACGTAGGGCAACCCGGTCGTCACGGTCCCGTCGACGCTCACGACGTCGAACGCGTGGAACATCAGGTGGCCCGCCGTCTGCTGGTCGGCGTCGGGCGTGCCCGGCCCGTGTCGGCGTTGCACGAGATCGAAACTCGGGAGCCCGTCGTCGCCGAGCACGACGACCTCGCCGTCGAGGATCGCCTCGCCGGCGTTGACGTGATCGGCGATCGCGACGACCTCGGGCCAACGATGGGTGACGTCCTTGCCACCACCGCTCTGCACGCGGACCTGCTCGCCATCGACGTGGACGAGCGTGCGATGCCCGTCCCACTTGATCTCGTACGCCCATCGATCGTCGTCGGCGGCGGGCAACGAGCCCAGCGTCGCCTTCATCGGAGCGACCGGGAAGCGGAGTTCCATCGCCGAGTGTCGCCTCAGTCGGGCACCCGCGACGAGAGCACCCCGGCGCCTTCGAGCGCGTCGAGCCGAACGTCGTCGTAGCCGGCGAGCTCGGCGAGGACTGCTCGGTTGTCCTCACCGCGATAGCGGGGCTCGCCATCGGTGCCGGCGTCGGGCGCGTCCGAGAACGTCCACGGTGCGTTCGGGACGCGCACCGTGCCGCCGGAACGGTCAGGGACGCGAACGACGGCCGCACGGTCGACTGCCCAGTCGGTGTCGGCGAGCTCGCCCGGATCGCGGACGCGACCCATTGCCAGTCGATGTTCGGCCAGGCGCGTCTCCATCGCATCCGGATCGGGCATCGTCGCCGCCCACGAGTGCAGCAACTCGACCAGGTCGTCGAGGTGGGCGAGGCGCGACTCGACGTCGACGAAGCGCGGGTCGTCGAGGAGCTCGGGTTGACCCATCGCTGCGACGAACAGGTCGAAGGTCCCGCGTTCGGCCGGATGGCCGCTGACGAGGACGCGCTCACCGTTGGCGACGGTGAGGACCGGATAGTCGTCGGGGCGAAAGCTGCGGATCCAGTTCGGGTCGGCCTCGCCGTCCCACAGCAGGTCGTGGAGGTGCTCGTTGACGTAGAGCATCGTCTCGGCCATCGAGATGTCGACGTGCTGGCCGCGGCCGGTCCGCTCCCGTTGGAGCAGCGCAGCCAGAATGCCCGTGCACGCTTCCATCCCGGCGTACACGTCGGCGTGACTCGACGGATCCTTCGTGGGATCGCGACCATTGCGCGCTTGCATCGCGATCAGCCCCGCCTCGGCCTCGACGACCGGTGCGTAGGCGCGTCGACCGACCCACGGTCCGGTCTGGCCGTAGCCCGAGATCGATGCGATCACGATGCGAGGGTTCCGTTCGAGCATCGTCGCCGGGCCGCACCCGAGGCGCTCCATCACCCCGGGTCGGTAGTTCTCGAGCACGACGTCGGCCGCGGCCACGAGGTCGAGAAACACTGCCACACCGTCGGGCGTACCGAGGTCGAGGCTGACGTTGCGCTTGCCGACGTTCTGCTGGACGAAGTACGTCGCCATGCCCCGACGGCGTGGCGCCGAGAAGCGCGTCAGGTCGCCCGCCGGCGGCTCGATCTTGATCACGTCGGCGCCGAGGTCGCAGAGCATCCGACCGCAGTGCGGCCCGGACAGCACCCGCGTCAGGTCGAGCACGGTGATCCCGTGCAGCGGTGTTCGGGGCGTCGCGTCGTCGGCTGACATCGCTGTCGATGATCGCGTGCCGGTCGTGTCGTGGTCGCATCAGCGCGTCGGAGATCGAACTGGGGCCCGCCGGGAGGTGCAGGCGAAGATGGCGAGATGGCTGTGCTGTCGAATCAGGTCGCGATCGTCACCGGTGGTGGCTCGGGCATCGGGCTCGGCTGCGCGCGGGCGTTGGCGACCGACGGGGCGACGGTCGTGCTCGCGGGCCGCGACGAGTCGCGGCTCGCTGGTGCCGTAGCCGAACTCGCTGCGGACGATGATGTCGTCGGGGCGGTGGAGACGGTTCGCTGCGATGTCACCGACGAGCAGTCGGTCGTCGCGGCGATGGCCGCTGCGGCGGAGCATGGCCCGCTTCGCATGCTCGTCGCCAACGCCGGTTACGGGTCGGCCAGTCCGTTCGAGCAGACGACGCTCGACGACTGGAACGGTGTGATCGGCACCAATCTCACCGGGGTGTTCCTCGCGATACGGTCGGCTGTTCCGCACCTCCGCGTTGCCGGCGGTGGGTCGATCGTCGCCGTGTCGTCGATCGCCGGCGTGGCGACGCACCGGTTCATGACGCCGTACGCAGTGTCCAAGGCGGGCCTCGAGATGCTGGTCCGTCAAGTCGCCGACGAACTCGGTGAACACGGCATCCGGGCGAACGCGGTGCGACCGAGCCTCGTGCCGACCGATGCGACCGCGGGGCTGCTGGGCTCGCCTGAGATCGTCCACGACTACCTCGACCAGATGCCGCTCGGTCGTCCGGGCACCGCCGACGAAGTCGGCGCGCTCGTCCGGTTCCTCGCCGGACCTGAGAGCGGTTGGATCACGGGCGAGGCGATCAGCATCGACGGCGGACACCACCTGCGGCGCGGTCCCCGCATCGACCCGGTGATCGACCTGCTGTACCCCGACCGCTGACAGATCGGCTCCGGATCGTCACCACAGCCCGATCTCGTCGGCGAACTGCTGAGCGATCACGTCGACGACGTCGTCGAGGTTCGCAGTGACTTCGGCTCGGGACGGGCGGGCGGCGCCGTCGGCCAACTCGAGCAGTTGGGTGAGCCCGGCACGGAGGCCCGGGTGGATCTCGCTCCATCGCCGTGCGGAGCGCCGGCGATCCGTCGTCCATGTGCCGTCGTGCACGCTGACGAGCCCGGCGCACGCAAGCAGCGTCTTGCGCGCGATGCGGCGGCCGAGGTCGCCCGGATCGACCTCGCCGAGTGATCGTCGCCAGCGCTCGGCGTGCCGCCCGATGTCGCCGTTGAAACCTCGCGCTGCGCGCCGATCGCCCGCGAAGCCGGTCACTGCGCGGTCGAGGTCAGGGCCGGTGAGGTGGATGCAATAGTGGTGGAGAAACACCTGTGCGCCGTACGACTCGCTCGTGTCGCCGACGAAGTCGCCGGGCGCTCCCGCGGCGATCTCGACGCCTCGGCAGAGGTGGGAGAACCGCGTGGAGGCATCGAGCGCGATCTCGCGGGCGATCGACGGATCGAGCCCGATGGTCAGGACATCGACGTCGGACCGGGGGCTCTCGGCCTGTCCCGTCGTCACCGACCCGTAGGCGTAGACGGACGCGGCCGGCGCAGCCGCGAGGACGGCTTCGATCGTGGACGCCACGAGCGCTCGATAGCGGTCGGCGATCCGTTCGGCGCTGGCACCGGTTCGGATCGTCCCGTCCGGCTCGAGGCCTTCTCGCGGATCGCCCATCGACACCAGTCTCGCGTCGGCGAAGGGCTGCGCGAGCGGACGGGCGTTCGCGTGGATCTCGTAGGGTCGCGGCGGTGCATGACGATCGGGAGCTGATCGAGAAGCGGATCGCTCGTGAGCTCTGGGAGCGCGTGCTGCCGCTCGTCCACGCTGATCGGCGACCGCTCGACGTCGCGGCCGGCCCGTCGCCCGACGACCTGGCGCCCTTCGCCGTGGGGTCGTCGTGGGGGCCGCCGTGGGGCACGACCTGGTTTCGGCTCGCAGGTGACGTCCCCGACGCGTGGCGGACCGTCGCCGGAGGTGCCGACCGTCGCATCGAGGTGATCTGCGATCTGGGTTTCACCCTCGATCCGCCGGGCTTTCAAGCGGAGGGTCTCGTCGTCGATGCGACGTCCCACCGGCCGCTACACGGGATCCACCCTCGCCGCATGCACCACCTCGTCGCGGCGTCGGGTGCCGGGGCGCCGGCGACCGTCGACGTGCTCGTCGAGGCCGCCTCGAACCCGTCGTTCCCTCAGTTCACGCCGTCGGCACAGGGCGATCCGGCCACGGCGTCGAGCGACCCCGGCTACGTGTTCCGACGAGCCGAAGTGGTGCTCGTCGACGAGCGTGCTGAAGCGTTGGCCCACGACCTCGACGTGATCGACGGGGCGATGCGGGCGTTGCCACTCGACGACCCACATCGCCACCGCCTCCGCGCCGGGATCGTCGCTGCGCTCGATGCGCTGCCCGATGTCGACCGGGCGCGCAGCCGGCTCGCGGGGCTGCTCGAACCTGGATCCGGCGTCGTCGGTCGCCACCGGATGATCGCGACCGGCCACGCCCACATCGACACGGCGTGGCTGTGGCCGCTGCGAGAGACGGTCCGGAAGTGCGCCCGCACCTTCGCCTCCGCCGTCGAGCTGATGGACATCGAGCCGAGGTTCCGGTTCTCGTGTTCACAGGCGCAACAGTACGCGTGGATCGAGGAGCACCACCCCGAACTGTTCGCGGACATCGTCGAACGCGTCGAGCGCGGGCAGTGGATCCCGGTCGGCGGCATGTGGGTCGAGGCCGACATGAACCTCCCGTCCGGCGAGAGCCTCGCCCGCCAGATCGTGTTCGGGCAGCGATACTTCGAGGAGCGATTCGGTGGACGGTGCACCGAGGTGTGGATTCCCGACGTGTTCGGCTACCCCGCAGGCTTGCCCCAGCTCTTCGCTGCGGGTGGGATGACCCGGTTCGTCACCCAGAAGCTCTCCTGGAACAAGCAGAACCGGTTCCCCCACCACACGTTCGAGTGGGAGGGCCTCGACGGCACGCGGGTGTTGACGCACTTCCCGCCCGTCGACACCTACGACGCGGAGATCACGCCGATCGACATCGCCCACGCCAACCGGCGGTTCCTCGAACACGGCTGGAGCGCCGTGTCGCTGATGCCGTTCGGTCACGGCGACGGCGGCGGTGGACCGACACGCGAGATGCTCGCCCGCGCGACCCGGTTGGCGATGCCGTTGGCTGGTGGCGCGCTCGACGCGACCGTCGAGCTCGGTTCGCCGAGCGATGTGTTCGACGCAATCGACGCCGAGATCTGCGCGGGCGCGGACGTGCCGGTGTGGCGTGGCGAGCTCTACTTCGAGACGCACCGCGGCACGCTGACGAGCCAGCTCGAGACCAAGCTCGGCAACCGCCGATGCGAGGCGCTGCTCGTCGAGGCCGAGCTGTGGGCGGCCACGCTCGGAGGGGCTGCGGAGGTGGATGACCTGTGGCGCGACGTGCTCACCCAGCAGTTCCACGACATCCTCCCGGGCTCGTCGATCGCCTGGGTCCACGACGATGCGGAGGAGACGTTCGAACGAGTCGGCGCTGAGCTCGAACGCCGGATCGAGCAGGCGCTCGGCGAGCTCGCGCCCACCGCATACGCACTCGCCAACCCGTGTGACACGTCGGCCGACGGCGTGCTCATCCTGCCGCCCGGCGCGCCGGTCGACATCGACGTCGCCGCCGATGCCCAGCAGCTCGGCGACGGCTCGATCGCCCTCGTCGCCGAGCTGGCACCGCATTCGGTCGTCCCCTGGCCGACGGATGCGAGCGAGCCGACGTCGGGTTCGTTGCTCACCCCCGTTGCGGCGACGCCGACGACGCTCGACAACGGCGTCGTGCGCGTCCGGCTGTCCGCCGGCGGCGAGATCGAGTCGTTCGTCGACGTGGCGACGGGCCGCGAGGTCGTGCCGCCCGATCGGACGGCCGCTCGGGTCACGCTCGCTGCCGACCACCCCGTCGAGTACGACGCGTGGGACATCGAGTCATGGACGAGGACACAGGCCGTGGCGGTCGACGCGTCGCCGCCCGAGGTGCTCGATGACGGGCCGCTCGTCGGGCGGGTCCGCTGCGTGCGCGAGTTCGACGACTCCGAAGTCGCCGTCGTGTACGAACTGCGTGCCGGCGAACGAGAGCTGCGGCTGCTCGTCGATCTCGACTGGCACGAGCGCGAGCGCCTCTTGTCGCTTCACTTCCCGCTCGACGTCCGCAGTGATCGAGCCGCGTGCGACGTGCAGTTCGGTGTGGTGGACCGACCTACCCATCCGTCGTCGCCGTGGGATGCAGCGAAGTTCGAGGTCTGCGCCCACCGATTCGTCAGCGTCGCCGAGCCGTCGTTCGGGGTGGCGATCCTCAACGATGGTCGATACGGCCACCACCTGTTCGACGGCGGCATCACCGTCAGCCTCGCCCGCTCGGCGAGCTACCCGGATCCGGCTGCCGATCGTCGGCGGCATCGGCGGGTCACGTTTGCACTGCGGCCCTTCGACGGCGACCTGGCCGAGATTCGCAATGCGGCGTCGCGGCTGCAGCGGCCACCGCGGTTCGTCCGCGCCGCGCAGTCGGCGCCGAGCCGCACGGCGACGAACGGGAACGCGACGTCGCGGATCGTCGACGTGGCGGGGCGGGGCATCGAGGTCGACGCGGTCAAACTCGCCGACGACGGCTCCGGCGATCTGATCGTGCGGCTGCACGAGCACGTCGGGGACCGAACCGCGGTGTCCGTACGTTCGCCGCAGTCACCGATCGTGGGTGCAGTCCGGTGTGATCTCCTGGAGACGCCGGTCGACGATGACGCGGACGTCGACGTGGTCGACGACGTGGCTCGCTTGACCCTCCGGCCGTTCGAGTTGGTCACCGTGCGCCTCCGCCGCTGACGCTTCGCCGGTGGGGCACGGGACCCCGAGGTCAGGCCGGAGTGATCAGGCCGGAGCGAGGTGACGGAGCGCGGCCATCGTGTACACACCGATGCCGGTCGTCATCGCCGACTCCTCGAAGTACACCCGGTTCGAATGGTTGGGTGCGGCGTCGGCGAGGTCGTGCTCGCGAGGTGTGGCTCCGAGGAACACCATGGCCCCGGGCACCTCGTGGAGGAGGTAGCTGAAGTCCTCGGCCCCCATGATCGGGTTCGGGAGCCGGACGCCCGAACCGCCGTCCGCCGCCGCGACCTCGGTTCCGACGCCCAGCGCGAAGTCCGCGAACCGATCGTCGTTCGTCGTGACCGGGTATCCGATGTCGAGGGTGAGGTCGATCTCGCAGCCGTGCGCATCGCCGATGCCGTGCGCGACCCGCCTGATGCCGTCGTGTACCTTCGCACGCGTCGACTCGCTCGTGGCGCGGATCGTTCCCTCGATCTCGGCGGTCTCGGGGATGACGTTGTTGGTCGTGCCGGCGGTGATGCGCCCGACCGTGACGACCGCAGGATCGAACACGTCGATCGAGCGCGTGATCATCGTGTTCAGCGACTGGACGATCTCGCAAGCGACGGGGATCGGGTCTACGGTGCGGTACGGCTCGCTGGCGTGACCGCCGCGGCCGACGACCCGGACGACGAAGCGGTCGGCCGAGGCCATGATCGGACCACCGCGGGTCGAGATCCATCCCGTCGGCATCGTCGAGGTGATGTGGATCGCGAGCGCAGCGTCGATCGGCGACGCCTCGCCCGATGCTCGGTCGGGAACGTCGAGCAGCCCTTCGTCGAGCATGAACCGAGCCCCGTGGTGGCCCTCCTCGCCCGGCTGGAACATGAATGCCACCCGGCCGTGGAGCTCGCCGGTTCGTTCGGACAGCACGCGCGCCGCCGTCGCGAGCATCGCCGTGTGGGTGTCGTGCCCGCACGCGTGCATACAGCCGTCGACGCG
This sequence comes from Actinomycetota bacterium, assembly GCA_038529675.1. GTDB lineage: Bacteria > Actinomycetota > Acidimicrobiia > Acidimicrobiales > Ilumatobacteraceae > Ilumatobacter_A. The sequence continues at coordinate 27,300 of JBCBDK010000001.1, read as the reverse complement.
TGACGAGAAGTCCAGCTCGGTGTCCTCCGGCATCGGCAGCGCATCCATGTCGCCGCGCAACAGCATCGTGGGCCCGGGGTGATCGCCTTCGAGCAGGCCGACGATGCCGCTGGTCGACTCGTGGAGCGTCACCGCCAGCGGCAGGTCTTCGACCTCGGCGAGCACCGCGTCACGCGTGCGGGGAAGGTGGTTGCCGAGCTCGGGCCACTCGTGCAGGTCGCGCCGGAGTGCGACCGCTCGATCGAGGTGCTCGCTCACGTGCTCGCGCACCGATTCGAGCTGCGGGTCGGGCGGTGGTTCGGCGGGGCCGCTCATGTGACGACCCTACGCGGTTTCCGGAACGCGGGTCCGACCGCCCACGACGTGGTGACCGGGGCAGCGCCCCGGCACCACGGCCCACCGGCGACCAACCGGCAGCCACCACGGCCCACGATCCCGCGCCCGCGAACCGGCGCGGTCACCACGGAGACACGGAGCAACACCATGAGCATGTTCGGCGCCAACCCCGACGAACTCCACGCACTCGGCACCACCCTCAAGCAGCAGATCGGTGCCGTCGACTCGATCATCCGCGCCGTCGACGGCCCGGTCGGCAGCATCGCGTGGACCGGGCCCGCCCGCGAACGGTTCCTCGAGGAGTGGAACGGCAACTTCAAGTCGGCGCTCACGCGTCTCAACGAGGCGTTCGAGGCGGCCGGCAACGACTGCGTCGCCCGAGCCGAGGGGCTGCGACACGTCATGGGCACCGGCTGACCGCCGCGTCGGCCGCACGCCGGAAACCTCCGTAGGCTGAGCGCCCGTGGCAGGGGAACCGACGACCAGCGATCTCCTCGCTGCGCTCCGACCGGTCACCGAGGCGCTCGGTGCTCGGATCGTTCCGACAGGCCAGGCCGAGCCGGCGGACATTCCACTCGAGTGGGGTGGCGAGACCGTCGCTGCCGTCCGCCTGCCGCCCCTCCACGGGGCCCTCGACCGGTTGATCGAGCAGGTCGAGAACGAGCTCGGCGGCAGGCTGCCGCTCCTCCCGCGCGCCGAGAAGCAGCGGGCGATCCGCCTTCTCGACGAACGCGGAGCGTTCATCCTGCGACGCGCGGTCGAGGACGTCGCCGACGCGATGGGCGTCAGCCGCATCACGGTGTACAACTATCTGAACGCGATCCACCGCTGACCGCGTCGGTCACGGCATCCTGATTCGCCGTGTCGACGACTGCGATGAACGAGACCACACCGCCAACGACTGCAGATCGGGAGTCCGTCCTGAACGCGGACGACGCAGAACGCCGTCGGATCACCGAGTTCGACATGATCGCGTTCGATGCTGACGACACGCTCTGGCGCAGCGAGGAGTCGTTCCAGCGGGCGGAGGCGATCTTTGCCGATCTCGTGAGCCCCTTCGCATCACCTGGTATCGACGTGCTCGACGCGCTCCACGCGACCGAGCGCAGCGACATCGGGACGCAGGGCTACGGGGTCAAGGCGTTCACACTGTCGATGGTGCGTGCCGCGATCCGGATGACCGACGGCGCCGTCCCGACGCGGGTGATCGGCCAGCTCGTCGACCTCGGCGAGTCGATGCTGCTCGACCCGGTGCAGCTCCTCCCCGGCGCTGCCGAGACGCTCAATCGCGTCGGCCTCGAGACCCGGCTCGTGTTGATCACCAAAGGCGACCTCGTCCACCAGCTCCGCAAGGTCGAGACATCGGGGCTCGCGCACCACTTCTCCGACGTCGAGGTGGTTCGCGAGAAGGACCCCGAGGTCTACCGCTCGATCGTGAAGCGGTTCGGTGTGCGGCCCGAGCGATTCCTGATGGTCGGCAACTCGGTGCGGAGCGACGTGTTGCCCGTTCTCGCGATCGGTGGGCACGCCGTGCACGTGCCGTACCACCTCACGTGGGAGCTCGAGCACGTCGACGACCACGACGAGGACGTCGTCGAACTCGACTCGCTCGCCGAGCTGCCGGCTTGGCTCGGTCTCTGAAGGGTCCGGTCGCTGAACGGGCCGGTCGCTGAACGGTCCGGCGACCGATCAGAGCCGTCGGAGGCTGACGCGTTCGACGCGGTGGTCTTTGCGCTTGCGGAGGATCAACGACGCTCGCTCGCGCGTCGGCTCGATGTTCTCCACGAGGTTCCGCCCGTTGATCTCGCGCCAGATCGTGCGGGCGGTGTCCACGGCCTCGTCGTCCGTCAGGTCGGCGTAGTTGCGGAAGAAGCTGTCCGGATCCTGGAACACGGATTCGCGCAGCGTCAGGAACCGCTCGACGTACCACTGCTCGATGTCGGTGACGTGGGCATCGACGTAGATCGAGAAGTCGAAGTAGTCGCTGACGAACTCGGTCGCCGCGCCCTCGCCGGTCGACGGACCGGTCTGGAGCACGTTGAGCCCCTCGAGGATCACGATGTCGGGCTGCTCGACGACCACACGTTCGTCGGGGACGATGTCGTACACCACGTGGCTGTACACCGGTGCCTCCACGCGTGGCGCGCCGCTCTTGATCTCACGGAGCACTCGCACGAGCTCACGTGTGTCGTACGACTCGGGGAACCCTTTTCGGGCCATCAGCCCCCGCTCGTCGAGGACGGCGTTCGGGTGGAGGAAGCCGTCGGTCGTGATCAGGTCGACCTTCGGATGATCCGGCCATTGCGCCAGCAGCGTCTGGAGGATGCGGGCGAACGTGCTCTTGCCGACCGCGACCGAGCCGGCGACGCCGATGACGTACGGCACCTTCGGCGAGATCGACCCGAGGAACGTCGCACTCACCTTGTGGAGGTCCTGGGTGGCGTTGACGTACAGGTTGAGCAGCCGCGACAGCGGGAGGTAGACCGCGGCGACCTCGTCGAGGTCGATGCGCTCGTTGATGCCGCGCAGCCGATCGAGCTCGGGCCCCCGCAGCGTCATCGGGGTGGCGGCGCGCAGCACGGCCCACTCATCGCGTGAGAAGTGTTGGTAGCGGGTCGCGAACGTCTCCGTCGCGAACGTGTCGGTCACGTGGGCCGACCCTAGACGCCACGTCAGGTGCGGCATCGTTCGGCTGGCCGACGTCCGTTCGTACGATCGGGTCCGTGATCGAGACCGATCGGAAGTCGCTGGGCGCGTGGTACACGCCGACCACCATCGTCTCGATGGTGGTCGACGCCGTCGTCGACCCGACGTGGGTTGCGGCGCGGTCCGGCGCGATCCGCGTGGTGGATCCCGCGTGCGGCGACGGCCGGTTCCTGCGCGCAGCGATCGACCGGTTGCGCGACGCGGGAGCAGTGGTCGTCGAGGCCGTGGGGGTCGACGTGGATCCGGCGGCGGCGTCGGCTGCCCGCGAGATGGTGCCGGAGGCGACCGTGGTCGTCGCCGACGCGCTCGGCGACGTGTGGACGGCGTTCGGGCGACTCGGCCGGGACGACGCCCGCTCGCCCCGCGCCGGCGAGCTGGACGGTTTCGACCTCGTCGTCGGCAATCCGCCGTACCTCTCCCAGATGGCGACATCGACGGCACGCGGCGGTGCCAGCCGCCACGGCGGTGGGCCCTACGCCGACGTGGCCGTCGAGTTCTTGGCGCTCGGCGCACGACTCGTCGACCGCGCCGGGGGTCGGCTCGGGTTCGTTCTGCCGCAGTCGCTGCTCTCGACACGCGATGCTGCCGAGGTCCGGCGGTCGATCGACGAGCGGGCGACGATGCTGTGGTCGTCGTGGACCGGCGAGCGGGACTTCGACGCCCAGGTCGTCACGTGCGCACTGGCGTTCGAGTTCGGCCGGACCGAGCCCGATCCGCGGCCGTGGAGCTCCGTCGTGACCGCTCGGCTCGGCGTACCGCCCGTGCCGACGGTCCTCGCCGGTGGGACGACGGCAGGGGTGCTCGGCGACCGGGCGTGGCTGAACGCGAACTTCCGGGACGAGTACTACGGGATGATCCCCGCCGTTGGCGACCACGAGCACGGTCCTCCGCTCGTGACGAGTGGGCTGATCGATCCGGGCCGATGTCGGTGGGGTGATCGTCCCGTCCGCTTCGCCAAGCGCGACTTCGCTGCGCCGCGGCTCGACCTCGCGGCGCTCGACCCGCGAATGCGAGCGTGGGCGACACGGCGGCTGCGACCGAAGGTGTTGGTCGCCAATCAGACCAAGGTGCTCGAAGCGGTCGCCGATCCGACCGGGGACTGGTTGCCGGGCGTGCCGGTCGTGGCCGTGTACCCCGAGGCAGGCCACGCGCCGAGCGCCGTCGGCGACGGCGTGTGGGAGATCGCGGCCGTGCTCACCTCGGCGTCGGCGTCGGCGTGGGCGTGGCACGAGCGTGGCGGCACCGGGCTGTCGGCTACTGCGATCCGGGTCGGCCCGGTGATGCTCGGCGAGTTGCCGTGGCCCGGCGAGCCGCTCGACGATGCGGTCGCTGCGCTGCGAAGCGGCGATGTGCTCGCCTGCGGTCGGGCCGTCGACCGAGCGTTCGGCGTCGGCGACGACGAGGCGCGATCACTGGCCGACTGGTGGGAGCCGACGGTGTCCGAGCTGACCAGCAGAATGTGACCTCGGACTCCGTCGCACCCGTGAGCGCGGGTGCGAGACTGGCCTGGTGAGGCAGTGGACTTCGATCCTGGCCGGCACGGCGATCACCACATTCCTCGCCCTCGGGGCGACTGCGTGTGGATCTGCCGACTCGAACGTGGCCGGCGGCGACGGTGACCCGGCGGCCCGAGGCAAGGAGATCGCGATCGCCAACGGGTGCGCGGCCTGTCATGGCACCGACGGGCAGGGCGGCGTCGGGCCGGGTTTCGTCGGCCTCGCCGGTTCGACCGTCGAGCTCGAGGACGGCACCACCATGGTCGCCGACACCGAGTACCTCCGCCGGTCCATCGTCGATCCGGCCGCCGAGATCCGCCCGGGGTGGAGCGTCAACATGCCCCAGCGCACCTTCGAGCCCGGCGAGGTCGACGCGATCATCGAGTTCATTCAGTCGTTGGGTTGACCGGCTGAGCCCGTCGACCCTGTGCTCCGCGCGGCCGCCCTGCGGAGCAGCGTCGAGGTGGGCGTCGCCCGCCTCGACGAGGATCAGCGGAGCCAGGGGGCGGTGGGGCTGACGGCACCGTCGCCGCCCGTGAGGACCTCGGGCTCGTCGTCGGTGACGACGATCGTGTGCTCGAACTGGGCGGTGCGCTTGCCGTCGGCGGTGACGGCGGTCCAGTCGTCGTCCCAGAGCTTGAAGTTGATCGTGCCGAGGGTGATCATCGGCTCGATCGTGAACGTCATCCCCGGTCGCATGATGACCGACGCACGGCTGTCGTAGTAGTGCAGCACCTGGATGTCGGTGTGGAACTGCTCGCCGATGCCGTGCCCGACGAAGGCCCGGACGACGCCGTACTTGTACGGCTTGACGGTCTCTTCGATCGCACGGCCGATGTCGGAGAGCGGCCGGTCGGCGCGAGCAGCGTGAATGCCTCGCCACATCGCCTCCTCCGTGACCTCGACCAGTTTGCGCGACTCGGGATCGACGTCACCGACGAAGAACGTGGCGTTGGTGTCGCCGTGGACACCGCCGATCCAGCCGGTGACGTCGATGTTGCAGATGTCGCCGTCCTGCAGCGGGCGCGAGTCGGGGATGCCGTGGCAGATGACCTCGTTGATCGAGGTGCAGCACGCCTTCGGATAGCCGTGGTAGTTGATGGTCGAGGGGTACGCCCCCAGCTCGATGAAGCGCTCGTGGACGAAGAGGTCGATCTCCTCGGTGGTGATGCCGGGGGCGACCATCGCGCCGGCCTCGCGCAGCACGGTGGACGCGACCTTGCCGCTGGCGCGCATCCGCTCGATGATCTCGGGCGACTTGATGCGACCTTCGTCCCACGGCTGATACTCGCCGGTCTCGGCATACGGGGGATGCGGGATGTGCTCGGGGACCGACCGCATCGGGGTGACGGCGCCGGGCATGATCCGCCCTTCGGACTTCTTGTGACAGCGCTTGTACTTGCGGCCCGAGCCGCACCAGCACGGTTCGTTCGCCTTCGGCAACGTGGCAGGAGCGATCGTCGCGGTCATGCGCCAAGCCTAGGAGCTGTCGGGTGACACCCGCTCGCCGTACTCGTCAGGCCGGGAGGGACCAGAGGAGGGACTCGAGGAGGAGTCGCTCGTTCGGGTTGCGGTCGAGTGCCTCGAGTGCGTCGTGGATGCGGTGGACGGCGTTCGCGGTGGACTGGATGTCGCTGGTGGTCTGCTGTGTCAGCTGGTCGCGGTAGACCGAGGCGATCGTGGCGAGGCCGGCCCGGAGTTCGTCGGTCCGATGCCGGCGGAGTTCGCGGCGATGTCGTTCCTCGAGTTGCTTCTTGCCCGAGCCGCGTTCGCCATGCTCTTTGATCCGAGCGTCGACCTCGGCGACCTCATCGGCGTGTCGAGCCACGAGCGGCTCGGCCGCGTCGTCGATCAGATCGAGCAGAGCCGCAGCCGCCCCGAAGGCCGCTGCCCCGGTGCCGTCGAGCCGGCCGGGCGTCTCCCGGAACGCGGCGCGGCGAGCGGCGAGCCCAGCGTCGTTCGCCAGCAGACGCGCCCGGTCGAGGTCGCCGAGCGCCGCCTTCGACGCCGCCTGGGCCTCGACCGGCCCGACGCCCTCGACGAGCAGCCTCGCCGCCACGACGTCGTCGGAGATCGCCCGGAAGTCGACTCGGGCGCAGCGTGACGAGATGGTGACCAACTCGTGTGGAACGAAGTCGGCGAGGATCACGAACATCGTCGATGGCGGCGGCTCCTCGATCGTCTTCAGCATCACCGCTGCACCCTCGGGGCTGAGCAGGTGGAACTCGTCGAGGATCAGGACCTTCCGCTCGCCCTCGGCCGGCGCGAGCGACGAGACCCGCACGATCTCCCTGGCCTGCTCGCGCGAGATCGACGCGCCGACGCGGCGGACCTCGCGGACGTCGGGATGCTCGCCGCGTAGAACGAGCCGGGCATCGCGCTGGTCGCGGTCGTCGCCGCCCGACAGGATTCGGGCGGCGAACGCTCGCGCGGCCTCGTACTTGGTGGAGCCGGTGGGCCCGACGAACAGGTACGCGTGCACCGGCCCACGGTCCGCGGCCGCCACGAGGTGCTCGACCGCGGCGCGCTGGCCGACGACGTCGTCCCAGATGGTGCTCATGCGCCCGTGGCCACGTGCGCGTCGATCGCGACGGCGATGTCGGTGGCGACCTCGTCGATCGAGCCGACCGCAGCGACCGTGATCCAGCGAGCGGGGTCGGCGGCAGCCATCGTCCGGAAGCCGGCGATCACACGGTCGTGGAAGGCCGGCCCCGCCGCCTCGAACCGGTCGAGGTTGCGGCGCGACATCCGTTCGGCGATCACGTCATCGGGCGTGTCGACGAAGACGACGACGTCGGGCCACAGTCCACCGGTCGCCCAGTCGTTGATCGAGCGGATCGTCTCGACATCGAGCTCGCGGCCGTGGCCCTGGTACGCCAGCGTCGAGAACACCGAACGGTCGCTGACGACCGAGCGGCCGCCCTCGAGTGCGGGACGGACGACCTGCTCGATGTGCTGGGCGCGGTCGGCGGCGGCGATGAGCGCCTCGGCGCGCAGCGACATGTCGTCGATTTCGGTGTCGTGCAGGATCTCGCGGAGACGGGCGCCGATGTCGGTCCCGCCGGTCTCGCGGGTGAGGACGGCGCCGATCCGCTCGGCGTAGCGCGCCGCCTGCGTCGACTTGCCGCACCCCTCCGCTCCTTCGAATGCGATGTAGCGAGCCGGACTCACGGCGGTGGAGCGTACCGAGCAGGTCGCCTCGCCCGAAGCCGTCGGTGCTCGCTTCAGGCGTTGAGATCGGTGATGACGACGTCGCCGCTCGCCGCCACCGAGTCGGTGGCGTCCTCGGCGCCGGCGTCCTGCGCAGCGGCCGCCTTCTTCGCCGCTGCCGGCTTCGCAGCGCTCTTCTTGGCGGCGGCCTTCTTCGTGCCAGCCTTCTTCGTGCCAGCCGTCTTCTTGGCGGCGGCCTTCTTCTTGGCGGCGGCCTTCTTCTTCGTCGCCTTCGCCTTCTTCGCCCCGGCACCGCCCTTGGCGATGATCGCTTCACGGCGGATCGCCAACAGTTCGAACGCCCGCTCCGGCGTGATCTCTTCGAGCCGGTCGCCCTTGCCGAGCGAGGCGTTGGTCTCCCCGTCGGTCACGTAGACCCCGAAGCGGCCGTCCTTCGCCGTGACCGCCTTCTCCGACACCGGGTCGGTCCCGAACTCCCGCAACGGCTTGGCCGGCTGGCGACCGCCGCGCTTGTAGACCTTCGGCTCGGCGAAGATCTTCACCGCCTCGTCGAGCGTGATCTCGAACAGGCGGTCCTCGGAGTCGATGTTGCGGTAGTCCTTGTCCTTGCGGACGTAGGGGCCGTAGCGGCCGTTGTCGGCGAAGATCGGCTCACCGTCGTTGGGGTCGTCGCCGACATGGCGGGGGAGCGACAGCAGCTGCTCGGCCTCGTCCATCGTGATCTTCTCGAGCACCATCGTCTGGAACAGCGAGGACATCTTCGGCTTCTCCATACCGGGTGGCGGCTCGTCGTGGTCGCCCCACTGCACGTACGGGCCGTACCGACCGTTCTTCGCATACACGGGCAACCCGTCGAGCTCGCCGATCGGCTCGTCGGACTTCGGCGCGTTCAGGAGTTCGACGGCCTTCTCGACGCTCAGTTCGTCGGGCGGCAGGTTGTCGGGCAGGCCGGCGGTGTCCTCGCCGCGCTTCACGTACGGGCCGTACCGGCCGGGCTTGACCACGATCAGCTCGCCCGCCTCGTCGTTGCCGAGCGGGAAGGTGTTGATCTCCGCTGCGTCGATCTCGTCGAGGTTCTCCTCGACCAGCCGCTTCAGACCGAGGAGTGCGTCCTCGGCCGAGCCCGCCTCGGCGGTGATCGCCGGCGTGTCGTCCCCGAGGTCGCCGAAGTAGAACCGCTTGAGCCACTGGTCCTTCTGTCGGTCGCCGCGTGAGATCGCATCGAGGTCGGCCTCGGTCGATGCGGTGAAGTCGTAGTCGACCAGGGCGTCGAAGTGCTCCTCGAGCAACCGGATGACGGCGAAGGCGGTCCACGTGGGCACGAGCGCCTGACCCTTCTTCCACACGTAGCCACGGTCCTGCACGGTCTGGATGATCGACGCCCAGGTGGACGGCCGACCGATCCGCAGGTCCTCGAGCTGCTTGACCAGCGAGGCCTCGGTGTAGCGGGCGGGCGGAGAGGTGGTGTGGCCGTTCGGCGTGATCTCGGCGATCGGGACCACGTCGCCGACCGCGAGTGCCGGCAGCAGCCGCTCGGAATCGGCAGCGTCCTCGCCGCGTTCCTCCTTCGACGCGACGTACACCGCCCGGTAGCCGGGGAACGTGATCGTCGTGCCCGAGGCGGCGAACTCGCACTCGACCTTCTCGCCCGTCGAGCGGTCGACCGTCGGTGCGGTGAGGCGCACCGACACGGTGACGCCGGTCGCGTCGGCCATCTGCGAGGCGAGCGTGCGTTGCCAGATCAATCGGTAGAGCGCAAGGTCCTGGCTGTTCAGCTCGGTGGCCACCTGGTCGGGGGAGCGGTACGGCGTGGTCGGGCGGATCGCCTCGTGCGCATCCTGGCCCTGCGTCGACTTCTTGTACTGCTTCGGCGCAGCGTTGAGGTACTTCGAGCCGTACTCCTTGGTGACCGCGTCGCGGGTCGCCTGCATCGCCTCGTCCGACAGGATCACGTCGTCGGTCCGCATGTAGGTGATGTAGCCACGCTCGTACAGGCCCTGTGCCACCCGCATCACCTGCGACGACGAGAGGCGCAGCTTGCGGCCACCCTCCTGCTGGAGCGTCGAGGTCATGAACGGAGCCTTGGGGGAGGACCGGTACGGCTTCTCCTCGACCGAGGACACGGTGAACGTGGAGTCGGCGAGGCCTTCGGCCATCCCACGGGCGCGAGCCTCGTTCAGCACGGTGACGTTCTGCTTCGCAACACCACGGTCGTCGAAGTCCTTGCCGGTGGCGACCTTGGTGCCGTCGACGCCGACGAGCTTGGACTCGAACGACGGATCGGTCGCCGTGACCGCCTCGATGTCCCAGTAGTCGGCGGCGATGAACGCGATCCGCTCGCGCTCGCGCTCGACGATCAGGCGGACCGTCGGCGACTGGACGCGCCCCGCCGACAGGCCGCGGTTCACGCGGCGCCACAGCACCGGGCTGACCTCGTAGCCGTACAACCGGTCGAGGATGCGGCGCGTCTCGGCCGCGTCGACCATCCCGTAGTCGATGCCTCGCGGGTTGCTGACGGCGTGATCGATCGCCGACTTGGTGATCTCGTGGAACACCATTCGCTTGACCGGCACCTTCGGCTTCAGGTGCTCGAGGAGGTGCCACGAGATGGCCTCACCCTCGCGGTCCTCATCCGTCGCGAGGTAGAGCTCGGACGCATCCTTGAGCGCTCGCTTGAGGTCCTTGACGACCGTCTTGCCGCGTTCGGTGAGCTCGTAGGTGGGCTTGAAGCCGTTGTCGACATCGATGTTGAGACCCTTCGACGGGAGGTCCGCGACGTGGCCGACGGACGCATGCACGTCGTAGTCGCTGCCCAGGAACTTGGACAGCGTCTTCGCCTTGGCGGGTGACTCGACGATGACGAGGGGTTTGGACATGGCGTGCTCTCGATAGACGAACGTTGTGGGTGCTGTCAACCCGGGCCGCTCAGCGACCCGGCGTCGTGAGTCTGCCCGCTCCGCGCCGATCCCCCACGTCGTGGACGCGGTGGTTGCCGCCTGGCACACCTCGCACCGAGGTGCCGGTGCGGGACCATCCGGCGCACCGGTCGGCGGATCGCCCGGCGTCGATCTACCCTCGCCGACATGGCCAGCCGCCGACGCTCCGTGGCCGCGGGCACCGAGCGGCCGGAGGGCGCGACCGCGCCGATCGTCTGGCGTGAACAGCGTGAACAGCGCGAGACCGCCGATCGGTCTGACCGCGACGCCGCTCACCCGGAGGGCGTCGCGGTCGGGCCCGGATGGGAGATGTGGGACTCACGTGCCGACGACGTCGTGCCGGCCCCCGGCCGGAGAGGTTGGCGCCGGGCCGTCGTACCGAGCGTCGCGGTCGTTGCGTTCGCCGGGGGCGCATTCGTGCTCGCGGCAGGTGGTGGCACGGAATCGGAGACCGCAGACCCCGACGTTCGGTCGGCCGAGTCGGCGGCGCCCCGTCCGACGATCCTCGTGACCTTGCCGCCCGCGCGTCCAGCGGCACCGATCGATGCCGGGGCGGACGCCCCGGCGGACCTGTCCACCGACGGGACGACCACGATCCTGACCGTGCCGCCGATCGAGGCCGGCCTGCGGGTCGGTGGGATGGGTGGCGGCGCCGATCTGCGCGTCGCCCCGGGTCGCACGGCGCCGGTCGTCGACGAGCTCGCGCTGGCACGTCTCCCGCGGCTTCCGACGTCGATCGACACGGTCCGGTGGATGAGATCGATCGTCGACACGACGTTCGACGACGGCCACCGGCCCCAGATCGAGGTCGTCGCCGGGACCGCCGTCGTCACCGCTCGATCGACCGACGGCGGGTCGGTCGTCGCCGCATTCGGTGTCGACGATGGCGAGTTGGCCTGGCGCGAGGTGGTTCCCGACAGCCGGCGGATCGACATCGTCGGTCGGACCGACGAGGCCGTGGTTCTGCGGATCCGGCGGGAGCGCAGTGCCGACGACGTGCTCGTCGACGTCCGGACGGGGGCGTCGGTGCCGCTCGGGTCCGGGCAGGTCGAGATGGACGCGACGAGCGTGGCGGTGCCCGAGGTCGGTACCCGGCCGCCGGACGAGGCCCTCGAGATCGCGCGGTCGGCCGCAGTCGTGGCGTCGATCGCCGCGGCGGTCGAGCTGGCCGCTCGACTCGATGCGGAACCCGACGACATCCTGCGCGCCGATGAGGTCGCGCCGGGGCGGTTCGTCCTGCGCGTCGGCACGGAGTTCATCGGGGCCCGGCTCCGAGTGCGCGACGACGAGGGCGGTGTCGGCTCGGTGGGGCGCGAACCGACCCTCGTCATCGAGTGGCGACGCGACGGCGTCCTGCTCGGGTCGACACCGAGCGACCGCGGCGCGACGTTGCTCGTCAGCGATCTCGAGGGCCGGCGCCAACAGGCCGTCGACGCCGACACGGGTCGGACGATCGCAGAGTTGGCGCCGATCGCAGCCTCGGTCGACGAGTACACGGCGACCGCCGACGGGATCGTGCTCAAGCGGCCGTCGGTCGGTGGCACGGAACGAATCGCCATCGGGCTGGACGGCGCCGAACGTTGGCGGTTGCCTGGCGACGCCCCGCTCGCCATCGGGGACGGCGTGGCACTGACGGCGACGGTCGAGTCCGGTCGTCTCGTCGTCCGTGCGCGCACGTGACTCGGCGGCACGGGCTCGACCGATCAGCCCGACGCCGACGCCTCTACCATCATCTCAATGCAGGACGGTGACGCCGACGCCCCGTGGCGCCCCGACTGGAGCGGGCCAGAGCCGAGCGCCGACGAGCCTGCCGAGCGAGCGGCCGGGGCACCGGTCGGCTCGACCGACGGGCCGGCCTCGTCCGACACGACACCGGCCGCGCCACCGTCGCCATGGGCCCCGGCCGGAGGAGCTGCGTCGGCCGGCTCCGCACTTCTCGCGCCCGGTGACGACGTCGTGCCACACGCCGGCGCAGCGACCATGGCGGGGGCACAGCGGCGTCCGCTGGTCGACGAGGCACCACGTTGGCGCCCGCACGACGATCACGACGTCGCCGACGTGGCGGACGCCTCGGCGTTCGATCCCGGGTCCACCGACCCTGTGGGTGTCGAGACGAACACCGAGGGCGGTGTCAACGCAGATGGGGGTGCCGATGCCGATGCGGATGCGGAGGTCGACGGTGGGCACGTCGTGGGCGGATCGGCTCGGGACACGGGGAGGTCGTTGCCGTCGCGACGTCGTCTGACGGTCGTCGCCGCGATCGCGGTGGCGGTGCTCGTCCTCGGCCTCGTCGCCGTGACGAGGACCGGATCAGCGGACCTTGCCGACGGGCCCCGCCTGCCCGAAGCGATCGACGAACGTTGGGCGGTGTCCACGGGCGAGCGTTTCGTGCTCGACGCAGCGATCACCGATCGGGCCCTCGTGACGGTCACCGGCCGTGTCGCTCCCGGCGGCGTCGAGATCACAGCACACGACCTCGACGACGGCGCGGTGCTCTGGAACGAAGGGGTCGACAGCGTCCGCACGACCCTCACGGTCGTGGAACGCGACGGCCGCGGCGACCTGGTCGTCGTCAGCGCGACGAGGGAGTTCGCCGAGGGACGCTTCTCCTACGCGGTCGAGCCCGACACCGGGAGGCGAGTCTGGGAACGGTCGGGCGACAACATCGTGTTGTCCGGCGACGGAATGGGACGCCTCGCGCTGGTCGACTCCGGCAGGTTCCCGTCGACCGAGCCGACGCTCGAACTCGTCGACCTCACCACGGGCGAGACCGTCCCGCCGGTCGGCGGTCGCCTCGTCGGCCTCGGCGTCGACGGCGACCTCCTCGTGATCGACGACGTCGGTGCCGTGCGGCTGCTCGACGTCTCGGGCTACGACCCGACCGACAGCACGGCCGGGTCGCCTGCTCCAGTCGTCTCGACGGAGGTCGCGACCACGTCGCCGGATCGACGCAACGTCGTCGAACTCGCCGGTCGCTACTTCTCGGGGTCGGACGATGGCGTGCTCGTCGAGATCGGCTTCCGGGCCGATGCTGCACGCGTCCTGCTCGATCGCCGACCGGAGGATGCACGCGGGTCGCGACTCCCCGTCATCACCAGCTCGTCGTTCCTGATGCAGATCGACGACCGCCACGGCGTCGTCCTCGGACCGGACGGGGCGATGGGCCTCGAACTCGTCGGCGACGAACTCAGGGCGACGTGGGCGGTGGAGTCCGTCCTCGAGCTGCCACGCCCGATCGACGGTGGTCGCTGGGCGATCGACGCCGTCGTCGACGCGGGCGCACGAGGCGTAGAGGACACGTCCGATGTCCGGTCGGCGCTGCTCGACGCGGTCACCGGCGATCCGATCGTCGAGTACGACCTGCTGCCGTCGTTCGGTCTCGACGCGCCCGCCGACGGGACGTTGGTCTGGCGCGACGCGAACGGCGTGGTCGGCGGCGACCCGGCCAACTTCGTCGGCACCGCCGTCGCCATCAGCCTCGACGGCACCACCCGATGGACCATCGACGATGTGGCCGCCGGGCCGTACGTCGGTGACCGGACGGCGGTGGTGTTCCAACGCAAGGACCGTGACGGCCGACTCGTGTTTCTCGACGAGGGTCCGCGGGCACGGAACTGAGCGGAGGCCGCCGCCGATGTGGGCGAGCGGAACCGGCACCGGTGGGTGGGCCGCCGATCGGTAGCGTCGCGACCGCGATGACGATGCGGTCCACACCTGATGCGCGACTCGGGTGGTCCGACGCGCTCGACGAGGCGTGGGGCGATCTCGGTCGGCCGGGCGAGCCGGCCCGGGTGCTGCGGCTCGATCGTGGCTGGAACACCGCCGCTCGCACGTTCGCCGAGGTCGAGGGTGAGGATGAACCGGTCCGGGTTCGCAACATCGGCGCCGACGTCGCCGTCGGGGACTGGATCGTGGCCGACGACGACGGCGAACGTGTTGCCCACGTCCTGCCGCGCCACTCGGCGTTCACGCGTCGTGCATCGTTCGACGGGATGCGTGCGGTGTCGCACACGCTCGCTGCGAACATCGACACCGTCTTTCTCGTCCACGCGCTCGGTGTGCCCCCGAGCCCGCGTCGCCTCGAACGAGAACTCGTGCTCGCCTATGACTCGGGTGCCGAACCGGTCGTCGTGCTCACCAAGACCGATCTCGTCGACGACGCGGAGCCGGCGCGACGCTCGCTCGCCGACGTAGCGCTCGGCGCCCCGGTACTCCTCGCCAGTGGACGCTCGGGTGACGGCCTCGATGCGATCGCGGCGCAGGCGCTCGGGAACCGGACACTCGCGTTTCTCGGTGCCTCCGGTGTCGGGAAGTCGACCATCGTGAACGCGCTGCTCGGTGACGAACGCCAGGCCACGTCGTCGGTGCGCGAGGGAGATCAGCGCGGGAGGCACACCACGGTCGCCGCCGAGCTGTTGCCCATGCCGGGCGAAGGGTGGCTGATCGACACGCCAGGCGTGCGCGCCGTCAGCCTCTGGCTCTCGGGCGACGGGATCGAGCGGGCCTTCGCCGAGGTGTTCGACCTGATGGACCACTGCCGGTTCCGCAACTGCAAGCACGACCGGGAACCCGGATGCGCCGTCAAGGCGGCGATCGACGACGGCGAGCTCGACCCGGTCAGGCTCGAGGCGCTGAATCGGCTGGTCGAGGAGGAAGCAGCGCTCGAAGCGGAGCAGCGGGCTCGGGAGAAGGTCGCGGATCGCCGAGTCGGGGGCCGGCGAGCGCCCGAAGCCGAGGAGTACGGCACGCTCGACGCCGACGGCCGCGCCCACGACGACTGACACGGCCGCCGCGCCACTTCGCTGCGATCGGAATCGACGCCGCCGTGCAGCACGGCGGCATCCGACACGCGACGATGGATCGACTACGTCGCGATGCAAGCGGCTGCCGACAGGGAGGGAACCGAACACACCATGAATCGATCGCGCGATCGTCAAGCCGCCGATGCCTTGGCCGCCGCAGGGGGTCGGGGCGCCATCGCACCCAACGGGAAGCCGGTCGAGTCGGTGTGGGACTTCCCGCGGCCGCCAGCGGTCGATCGGGTCGAGTGGCGTCTCCGTGTCGTACACGGCGGCGAGACCATCGTCGACGCACCGAGAGCCGTCCGCGTGCTCGAGACCAGCCAGGCGCCGGCCTACTACGTCGCCGACGAGTTCGTCGACCACCGGTTCCTCGTCGAGGTGGAGCGTCGCTCGATGTGTGAGTGGAAGGGCGTCGCGCGCTACGCGGACGTGCGCGTCCCCGGCGCCCGCGAGGCTGCGGAGGCGTGCTGGAGCTACGCCGAACCCGCACCGCTCTTCGAACCGATCCGCGACCACTGGGCGTTCTACGCCCAATCCCTCGACGAGTGCTGGGTCGACGACGAACGCGTCGGCGCGAACGAGGGCGGCTTCTACGGCGGGTGGATCACGGCCAACGTGACCGGCCCGTTCAAGGGCGCCGCCGGCACGATGTTCTGGTGACCCTCCCCGGGTCACGTGTTCTGGTGACCCGGAGGCTGGTCGGCGTCTGAAGTCGGGTTCGTACTTCGCAGCATCGGCGAACCGGTCCAGCGGGTCGATCATCGGTAGGGTTGGCCCATGAGTGTGACGGCCGACACGCAATCCGAGCCGGGAGCGATCCGACCACCGTCGGCCCTGCTCACCGCCGCGGAGTACCGCGCCGTGGCCGAACGAGCCCACTTCGCCACCATCCAGCCGCTGCTGCGTCGCCTGCCGCGCGGCGACGGCCACGGCGTGCTCGTCTTCCCCGGCTTCATGGCCAGCGACCGCTCGACGCAACCGTTGCGGCGGTTGCTGCGCGATCTCGGGTACCGAACGTACGGCTGGGGTCAGGGGCAGAACATCGGTCCCACCTCCGACGCGGTCACCGGCCTCACCCGACGGTTGCTGTACGTCGCCGACCGCACCGGCGGTGAGGTCAGCCTGATCGGCTGGAGCCTCGGCGGGATCTACGCCCGCGAGATGGCACGGGCCCGGCCGGACCTCGTTCGGCTCGTCGTCACGCTCGGCTCACCGATCCAGATGGCCGATGGCGACAGCTCGTCTGCCCAACGGATGTGGGAGTTGATGCAGCGTTTCCACGACCCCGACTTCTTCGGCGAACGGCTGCGCGAGGTCGACCGCCCGAAGTTCCCCGTCCCGGCCACGTCGATCTACTCGGCCACCGACGGGATCGTCGCCTGGAAGGCGAGCTTGATCCGCAAGACTCCGATCTCGGAGAACGTCCGCGTCTTCGGGAGCCACTGCGGGCTCGGCCACAACGCCGCCGCTGTCTCGGTCATCGCCGACCGGCTCGCACAGCCGGCGGGGGAGTGGACACCGTTCTCGCCGCCGTGGTGGCTGCGCGGTGCGTTTCCGCCGGCGCGCGACCTCGATCGCGACCTGTTGCTGAAGATCGCACCCGCCGACTCGCCGGTGCGCCGCGCTTCCTGAACTGCGAGTCGTCGGCCGGTCGATGATCGTCGTCCACCGGGCCCGTGCGGTGGTCACGATGGCCGGCTGCCTGCACCGCCGCGACCTCACCGCCGCCGACGTACCGCTCGCCGAGGCCGTAGCGGTCGACGGCGACCGCATCGTCGCAGTCGGCAGCATCGACGACGTGGTGGCCGCGATCGAGCGTGACTTCCCGGATTCGCCGCACACGATCGACGACACGTTCGTCGACTCGGTGATCCTGCCGGGTCTGATCGACCAGCACCTCCATCCGATCCTCGGTGCGTCGACCCTCGCGACCGAGGTCATCGCGACCGAGGACTGGGTGCTGCCCGACGTGACGTACCCCGCCGCACACACAGCCGAGGAGTACGCCGACCGGGTCACCGCAGCACACGACCGGATGACCGCGGCGGGCGATCTCGACGGCTGGCTGTTCACCTGGGGCTACCACCGGCTCTGGCACGGGACCGTCGACCGGGCAGCGCTGGATGCGATCTCCGACACCCGGCCGATCTGCGTCTGGCAGCGATCGATCCACGAGTTCCACCTCAACACGCCGGCGCTGCGTGCGCTCGGGTTGCTCGACCGGGACCTCGATGCCGAGGTGGCGGCCGGTGCACTCGACCCCGGCGTGGCGGCGACCGCACGCGTCGACGTCGGGCACTTCTGGGAGCGCGGCAACTTCGCCCTGCTCTTCCCGCTCGTGTCGCGCCATCTCTTCGACCCCGCCCGACTCGAACGTGGCCTCCGACAGATGGTCGCGTACCTTCACCAGAACGGCGTGACCGCCTTCAACGAACCGGGTGCGATCCTCGTGCCCGGGGCGTGGGAGCAGTACGAACGGATCCTCGGTCACGACGACACGCCGTTCGCCTCGTACTTCATCACCGACGGACGCGGGCCCGCGGAGGCTGGTATGTCGCACGCCGACACGCTCGCTCGCGCCCGCCGCCAGATCGAGTCGGCGCCGTCGGGCAAGCTGTCGTTCTTCGACGCACAGGTGAAGCTGTTCGCCGACGGCGCGATCCTCAGCCAACTGATGCAGATGCGTGAGCCGTACGTCGACGAGCACGGAGCGCCCGACCCGCACCACCACGGCGAGTGGATCATGCCGCCCGAGATGTTCGCCGAACGCGCCGAGCTCTACTGGGAGCACGGCTACCAACTCCACGTCCACGTCAACGGCGACGCCGGTCTCGACATGGTGCTCGACAACGTCGAACGGCTCCTCCAGCGAACGCCGCGTGAGGACCACCGAACCGTGATCGTCCACTTCGCCAACTCGACCGAGGAGCAGGTGGATCGGATCGAGCGCCTCGGTTGCATCGTCTCGTCGAACCCGTACTACCCGGTGGGCTTCGCCGACAAGTACGGCGAGTGGGGGCTCGGGCCCGAACGAGCCGATTCGATGACCCGACACCGATCGGTGCTCGACCGCGGTGTGTCGTTGTCGTTCCACTCCGATCTGCCGATCGGGCGGTCCGACCCGATCGGGATGATGGCGTGCGCAGTCGATCGCATCACCCCGTCGGGTCGCGTGGCCGGTCCGGAGCAGCGGATCGGTGTGGCCGAGGCATTGCGAGCGGTCACGATCGGCGCCGCCCATTCGTGGCGGCGCGAGCACGACCTCGGTTCGATCGAACCAGGCAAGCTCGCCAACTTCACGGTCGTCGACTCGAACCCGCTCGACGTCGACCCGGAGCGTTCGCCCGGCGCCCTCGACGACGTGCACGTCGAGGGCACGGTGTTCGAAGGCCGGTGGTTCCCGGTGCCGGCGGGTCGCTCTCGCACGTCGGTCAGTGGTGCTCGCCGTGGGCTGCGCGAGTCGCTGCGCGTCCTCGCCGGTGCCGGTGGTGAGCCGCCGGGCTGCGTCTGCACGTTCGCACACGAGCTCGCCCGCGCGCTCGCGGCGTGACCGCCGAGCTCCCGTTCGGTGCCCCGCGCCGTGCCGCCCTACGTTCGACGGATGGACTTCGCCATCCCCGCCGCGACCCAGCAGTTGCTCGACGACCTCGATGTGTTCATCGAGTCGACGATCAAGCCGATGGAGGACGAGGACGACAACATTCGTTTCTTCGATCACCGACGTGAGGACTCGCGCACCGACTGGGACCGGGACGGACTGCCCAACGCAGAGTGGGAGGCGCTGCTTCGACGGATGCGCGTCGCCGCCGACGAGGCTGGGTTCTACCGCTATCACCTCCCCGAACGATTCGGCGGCAGGGACGGCACCAACCTCGACATGGCGATCGTGCGCGAGCACCTGGCGCGGCGCGGGCTCGGCCTGCACAACGACCTCCAGAACGAGAACTCGATCGTCGGCAACCTCGTCACCGTGCTGATGATGGAGCGTTACGGCTCAGCCGCACAACAGGCCGAATGGATCCCGAAGATGCTCGCCGGTGAGGCCCGGATCGGGTTCGGGCTGACCGAACCGAAGCACGGCTCCGATGCCACCTGGATGGAAACGACCGCGGTGCGAGACGGCGACGAGTGGGTCATCACCGGCGAGAAGTACTGGAACACCGGCCTGCACCACGCCACCCACGACTACATCTTCGCCCGGACGTCGGGCGAGCCTGGCGACGGCCGCGGCATCACCTGCTTCATCGTGCCGACCAACTCGCCCGGCTTCGAGGTGCAGGAGTTCATGTGGACCTTCAACATGCCGACCGACCACGCCCACGTCACGCTGTCCGAGGTCCGGGTGTCGAACGACGACATCCTCGGCGAGGAAGGCCTGGGGTTGCAGACCGCGCAGCTGTTCGTCCACGAGAACCGAATCCGCCAGGCCGCGTCGTCGCTCGGTGCCGGCCTCCACTGCATCGACGTGGCGGTCGACTACGCCAACGAGCGAACCACCTTCGGCAAGAAGCTGTCGTCCAATCAGGCGATCCAGTTTCCGCTCGCCGACCTCTACGCCGAGGCCGAGATGCTCCGCGCGCTGATCCAGAAGACCGCGTGGCAGCTCGACCAGGGCATCGACCACATGGAGATCACCGACAAGGTCGCGATCTGCAACTACCGCGCCAACCGGTTCTGCTGCGACGCGGCCGACCAGGCGATGCAGACCTGCGGCGGCCAGGGCTACAACCGGGCGATGCCGTTCGAACACATCTACCGTCATCACCGCCGGTACCGGATCACCGAGGGATCCGACGAGATCCAGCTCCGAAAGGTGGCGGGCAAGCTCTTCGGCTACACCGCCCGCGCCAAGGGCTGAGAACCTTCGGGGTCAGACCCCATCCGTTCTCCTGCCGGTCATCGAGAACGTTCGGGGTCTGACCCCATCCGTTCTTGGTCGGGGTCAGGTGGTGTCGTCGAGCGCCGGGGCGGGGCCGAGATGACGGAGCACGTGGTCGACGAGGACCGCCTTGATCTGCTCGTCGTCGTTCGGGTAGAGATCGTGCAGCATCCGCATCCCGTCGTAGAGGAACGCGAAGTAGATGCCGGCGACCTTGGCCCGACGCTGGTCGTGGTCGAGCGATGCGAGTTCGGGGTCGAAGTGCCGGCTGACCTGACGACCGAGCGCGCTGCGCAGCTTCTCGAACAGCGCGTTGACGCTCTCGTCGTCCGAGTGGGTGGAGCGAGCCGCGGCGACGAACGGTGCGCTGCGGCGATAGAGCGCGATGCGCTGTTCGACGAGACGTTCGACCCGCTCCTGGAGCGAGCCCATCCCCTCGTCGCGGACGACGAGATCGCGGCTGAACATCTGGTAGCCGCGTTCGGCGGCCGCTGCGACGAGTTCGGTCGGTGACTCGAAGTACCGGTAGATGGACCGGAACGAGATGCCGCTGTACTTCGCGAGATCATCGATCGACGGGCTGCGATTCCCGGCGGCGACGAGCTCCAGGTAGGAATCGATCACCTTCTCCCGGTTGCGCAACCGCCGCAAGCTGCGGCCGTCGATCTCGGTCACGTCGGCGGTCGGTGTCGTGTCGTCGGTCCCCTGTGTGCTGGCTGGCTTCGTGAGTGCCATCAGAACCCCTCTCCGTGCGGATGAGTGTACTGCGGGTGGCGAGGAGGTGACCGATGTTCCGGTCAGATTTTGTGTCACGATCGCATGTCGATTCGTAACACACCAGCGTGTGATGGATGTACGGGACCGGATCGTTCGTTGTCGACCGTGTGGAATCGTGCGAACACAAGCGATTTCGTGTCAGATGCGGGCGATCGGGGTGACGATCCGTTCGGCGAGGTCGACCGCCTTGGCCTCGGCGCCCTCGGCACCGAGGAGGAGGAACGCCGGGAGGATGGTCCGCGACACGCCGACGTTCGCCAACTCCTCCGCCGCACCGACCGGGTCGTCGCCGAGAAGACCCGGATGGGCGGCCGTCACCTCGATCCCTGACGGGTCGCGGTCGGCGTCGGCCGCTGCCTGGTTCATCACGTCGATCATCTCGCCGAGTTCTTCGATCGACCCCTTGCCGGGGAAGAACCCGTCGCCGAGCCGACCGGCGCGCCGAGCCGCTGCGTGCGAGTGTCCGCCGACGACGATCGGGACGGCGCCGTCGACCGGCTTGGGATTCGAGCTGACGTCGGAGAAGGAGACGAACTCCCCGTCGAACGATGCGTCGTCGCCGGCCCACAGCTCACGCATCGCGTGGACGTACTCGTCGGTTCGCGCGCCGCGGCGTGCCCACGGGACCCCGAGTGCGTCGAACTCCTCCTCCAGCCAGCCGACCCCGATGCCGAGCTGCAGGCGGCCGCCGGCGAGCCGGTCGAGCGTCGCGGCCTCCTTGGCGAACACGACCGGGTTGCGTTCGGGCAGGATCACGATGCCGGTGCCGAGCACGAGGCGCGTGGTGTGCGCTGCGACGAACGACAGCCACACGAGCGGGTCGGGGATCGCCGATGTCTTGTCGCCGGGCATCTTGCCGGTCGGGGAGTAGGGGTACTGCGAGTCGTAGGCGCTCGGCCAGATGACGTGCTCGACCGTCCACAACGATTCGATGCCGACCTGTTCGGCGGCGACCGCGAGATCGCGCAGGCCGTCTGCCTCGGCGAAGGGTCCGGTGTTGGCGAAGGCGAGTCCCAGCTTCATCGCGGCGACGGTACTCCCGGGCGCGTGAACGCTCCTGATCCGTGCACGGCTCGGTCCGCGCCCCTGTGCCCCGCGCCCTGCCAGACTGATCCACCGATGGCGACCTCCGCTCCGACCGGCTCGCCCGGAACACCCGAGACGGCCGATCGCGATGACGCTGCCGACTCGCCCCGTGAGCTGAGCGACGCCGACTATCTCCGTCGGATCCTGACGGCTCGCGTCTACGACGTGGCGATCGAGTCGCCGCTCGAGGTCGCGCCCGATCTGTCCGAGCGACTCGGCAACCGTGTGCTGTTCAAGCGCGAGGACCTCCAACCGGTGTTCTCGTTCAAACTCCGCGGTGCCTTCAACAAGATGGCGGCACTCACCGAGGGCGAACGCGCCCGCGGTGTCGTGGCGGCCTCGGCCGGCAACCACGCCCAGGGCGTCGCACTCGCTGCACAGCACCTCGGCTGCGACGCAGTGATCGTGATGCCGTCGACGACCGCCGAACTGAAGGTCGATGCGGTCCGGGCACTCGGCGCCTCGATCATCCTCCACGGCGAGACCTTCGCGGAGGCGGGCGCGCACGCGATCGAGTTGGCCGCCGAGCGGGGTTCGACGTTCGTGCACCCGTTCGATGATCCCGACGTGATCGCCGGGCAGGGGACGATCGCCGTCGAGCTGCTGCGCCAGCACGGCTCGCCGATCCACGCGGTGTTCGTTGCGGTCGGCGGCGGCGGGCTCATCTCGGGCGTGGCCACCTACATCAAGCAGATCCGTCCGGAGATCCGCGTGATCGGTGTCCAGCACGCCGAAGCGACCGCGATGGGCGACTCGCTCGCGGCGGGCGAGCGCGTGCTGCTCCGCGACGTCGGACTCTTCTCCGACGGGACGGCGGTGAAGCAGGTCGGCGTCGAGACGTTCCGACTCTGCCAGCGCCACGTCGACGAGATCATCACCGTGTCGACCGACGAGACCTGCGCAGCGATCAAGGACGTCTTCACCGACACCCGGACCCTGCTCGAGCCGGCCGGCGCGTTGGCCGTGGCCGGGCTCAAGACCTACGTCGAACGCGAGGGCATCTCGGACGAGACCCTCGTCGCCGTCACCTGCGGTGCGAACATGAACTTCGACCGCCTCCGGTTCGTCGCCG
Organism: Actinomycetota bacterium; assembly: GCA_038529675.1. Lineage (GTDB taxonomy): Bacteria > Actinomycetota > Acidimicrobiia > Acidimicrobiales > Ilumatobacteraceae > Ilumatobacter_A. The sequence continues at coordinate 4,039 of JBCBDK010000001.1, read as the reverse complement.
AGCGAGCTGAACTCGGCGAGCGACGCGAGGCGGTCTACGCCGTCACGATCCCCGAACGGCCCGGGACGTTCCTGCGGTTCTGCGAGGTGGTCGGCCAGCGCGACGTCACCGAGTTCAACTACCGGATCAGCAGCGGCGACGACGCTCATGTCTTCGTCGGTATCGGCGTGTCCGGTCCGGACGAGGCCGACGGGATCGCCGACGCGTTCCGCGCGGCCGGGTTCGACACGATCGACCTCACCGACGACGAGTTCGCGAAGCTTCACCTTCGCCATCTCGTAGGTGGCCGCTCGGAGCGTGCCCACGGCGAGGTCGTCTACCGCTTCGAGTTCCCCGAGCGGCCCGGCGCCTTGCTCGGGTTCCTGCGTTCGATGCGCCCGGACTGGAACATCTCTCTGTTCCACTACCGCAACCACGGGTCCGACGCAGGCCGAGTCCTGGTCGGGATCCAGGTGCCCGACGAGGACCGCAGCGCGCTGGACGACGTCCTCACCGAGCTCGGATACCGGTACTGGGACGAGACCGACAACCCCGCGTACCGTCGCTTCCTCTGACGTCGTTCAGCACCCCCGGTGGGGCTCGCGTGACAGTGACTCCGACGAGGCTTGGCAGAAGAGATCCAGCACGTGGTCGTCGGAGTGACGTCCACACCAGCCGACGCTTCACTGTGAAAGTCACTTCCAACCGCGGTTCGACGCGCTCCCTGGCGGACGAGCCCGCATCGCGGGCACCGGACACGTAGTCTCGGGCCATGGCGCAGTTCGGTCTCACCGACGACCAAGAACAACTCCTCGACCTGGCCGACACCGTCGGCCGGAACGAGCTCGCACCGCTCGCTGAGAAGATGGACAACGACGAGTGGTGGCCGCCGGAGATCATGGCCCGCCTCGGCGGCAACGGCCTGCTCGGCGCGACCGTCGGCGAGGCGTTCGGCGGCGCCGGGATGTCGCTGCTCGAGGCCGGACTCGTGCTCCAGGGATTCTCCCGGTGGAACCACGCCTTCGGCCTCAGCTACGTGGCACACGACAACCTCTGCGCCCACAACATCTACGCGAACGCGAACGACGACATCCGCGCCCGGATGCTGCCCAAGCTGTGCTCGGGTGAGTGGATCGGTTGCCTCGGGCTCACCGAGCCGGGTGCCGGCTCCGATGCGCTCGGGTCGATGCGGACCACGGCGGTGCGTGACGGCGACACGTTCGTCGTGAACGGGTCGAAGCTCTACATCACGAACGGTCCCGTCGCCGACGTCTGCCTCCTCTATGCGAAGACCACACCCGGTGCGGGCTCCAAGGGCATCACGGCATTCGTCGTCGAGACCGACACGCCCGGCTTCGAAGTGGCGCAGAAGCTGACGAAGATGGGGTTCCGCGGCAGTCAGACCGCCGAACTTGTCTTCACCGACATGGTGGTGCCGGCGGAGAACATCGTCGGCGAGATCGACCAGGGTCACCAGGTCGTGATGTCCGGCCTCGACCTCGAGCGGGCGATGATCGCGGCGATCAACGTCGGCATGGCTGAGCGGGCGCTCGAACTCTCCGTCGAGTTCGCCAAGGAGCGCGAGCAGTTCGGAGCGCCGATCGGATCGTTCCAGATGATCCAGTCACGGCTCGCCGACATGTACACGTGGGTCGAGACGATGCGGACCTACTTCTGGCGCGTGCTCGCAGAGTGCGACGAGCTCGAACACGGCCAGGCCGGTCGCGGCGAGATCCACGCCAAGTCGGCTGCGTCCGTGATGTATGCGGCGAACATGTGCAACCAGGTCCTCGACAACGCCGTGCAGATCCACGGTGGCAACGGTTACGTGTGGGAGACCGAGATCAACCGACTGTTCCGTGGGACGAAGCTGCTCGAGATCGGGGCGGGGACCACCGAGGTCCGCAAGATGATCATCGCCGGCGAGCTCCTTCGCTGACAGCGACCCTCAGGCGTCCTCGGGAATCGAGCGCTGATAGTCGCTCTCACGGGGACAGGACCGACAGCGCGTCGTCCAGTAGTGCGGTCAACTTCGTGTCCGGCGCGTCGGCCCAGTCGAGGAGTGCAACCGCGACCGCAGCGAGCGTGGCCGCAGCGCGGGCGCGGTCGTCGAGCTTCGGCTTCTTGCGTCCGGCGCGACTCGCCAACGCAGCGGCGAGCGCGTCGCCGACGTCGGCCAGCTCGCGCGCCACGTGTTCCGACAGTGCCGCGTTGCCCGACGCGAGTTGCAGTTCGGCAGGGACCCGTTCGTCCTTGCCGTAGACCCTGTTGACCGCCCGCCGGATCGCGGCGGTCGCTTCGCGCTTGGTGTCGGCGGCGACGCGCTCGACGACGGCCGCCGGACGGCCGGGCGTGAGGACCATCGCCTCCTTGGTGCCGAAGTGCCGGTAGATCGTCGACGGCGACACCGAGGTGTTCGCCGCGATCTGCTCGACGGTCACCCCGTCGAAACCTCGATCGGCCATCAGCGCGACCGCAGCGGCGCGTACCTCGTCGCGGACCAGTTGCTGGCGGCGCTCTCTGAGATCGACCATGCGGGCAAGGTAGTCCGCCCCACCCGTCGTGTCGTGGGCGTCGTGTGTCGGGATGCCGTGGGCGTGTGGTGCGGGTCACGTCTCGACAGTCCGACCGTCAATTTTTTCGTCAGGTCGTGTTCAGAGTCTCAAGTTCGTCTTGACGTTTCCCGACAACCTCCTTGTGGAACTGGATTTTCTCTCGCGTGTGCGTGGGCTCGGCCGGACGTGGTCGAAGCTGATCGTCGCCGCGCTCCTGGCGGTCGCCGTGCTGCCGATCGTCCTGATCGCTTCGTCGAACACCGCACTCGCCGGCCCGCCACCGGTGTTCACGATGTACGTGCCCTTCGCCGACCAGGATGCACACGATGCGCTGCAGTCCGTGAACGCGTCCGGCTCGTACTCCGACGCGGTCAGCACCATCGACGTCACCGCGGCGGCCGACAACTCGATCATCTACTACGACCACTGGGAGGACGGTTTCGAAGCCGACATCGCCAACCCCGTCCAGTCGACCACACAGGTCTGGGGCGACGGAAGCACCGCGAACGGCGACGTTTCGACCGTCAGCCCGAACGTGGCCTCGGGCGACGTCGTCAGCTCGGGCACCGTCATCTTCCTGCAGAACACCGTGCCGATGCCGCGTGTCGCCACCGACATCCGATTCGACGGTCGCGACAAGATCGCCTCGACCCGCGGGTTCGCGATGACGCGTGCGATGTGGGACTCAGCGATCGGGACCGTGCATGCCGGCGCGACGGCGGGCACCGACTTGTCGAAGTGGGGCACGTCGTTCACGGTGCCGGTCGGCGAGAACATGGGCGTCGAGGCGTTCGAATACGTCGGACTGGGCATGACGGCCTCGGACGACGCGACGGTCGTCGAGATCGACGTCGACGGTGACGGCGTCATCGATCGGACCGAGAACCTGAACGAGGGTGACACCGTCATGATCGACGGCGGCCTGTCGTCGGGAGCGACCGCCGAGGCAAACAAGCCGATGCAGGCGCACCTGATCACCGGCGACATCAACGCCGGCTGGGAGATGCGCTGGTTCGAACTCTTCCCCGAGGAGATCCGCGGCGACGAGTACGTCGCAGCCGCCGGTGGCACGAGCGCCACGCAGCTGATCACGCTCTTCGTCCAGAACCCGAACGATCGACAGATCGTCGTCGCCGTCGATGCCGCGGGCACTGCGAACGACACGAACCTCACGCTCGATCCGGGCGAGGTGGAGTCATACGACCTGCCGAACGGCTCGGGCGCCAAGCTGTCGTCGCCCGGCAACCCGTTCATCCCCATCTCCGGCACCGTCGCACTCCAGACCTGGACCCAGAACTACGACTGGGGCTACAGCCTCGTTCCGACGCAGGCGCTGACGCCCGGTGTCGTGGTCGGCTGGGGGCAGGGCAACCCGTCGGGCAACGACATCCACTCGCCGGTCTGGGTCGCGCCGCTCGACAACGTCGCCAGCACCGGCATCCAGGTGTTCGTCGACTTCGACGGTGATGGCAACCCCGACCAGGTCGACACCGACTACGACGAGG